>CAYSTQ010000137.1:0-5366 GCA_964433855.1 uncultured Thermoproteales archaeon | reverse complement strand
GACTAGGAATATTATAGGAGGTGTTTAACATGGGTAAAAGATTAACCGTGCAGAGAAGAGGACGTGGAGGGTCCGTTTTCCGTTTTCCCCGATGGAAAAGAATAGGTCGTGTAATCTACAGACCTTATCTCGAAGAAGAGTTTCTAAACAAAGTAGTAGAGGGTAAAGTAATAGATCTACTTCATGATCCAGGCAGAGGTGCGCCAGTAGCCTTAGTTAAGTTTAAAGACGGCCAGAAAATGTTACTAATAGCTCCTGAAAGTATAGCAGTAGGCCAGAAAATCCTTTATGGAGCTAACGCCCCTCCCCATCTCGGAAATATTGTAGCTGTAGGCAACGTACCTGAGGGAACACGTGTATGCAATGTTGAAATAAGGCCTGGAGACGGAGGAAAACTAGCTAGATCGAGTGGTGCCTATGCAATAGTACTCTCCCATACAGAAAAGAAGACGCTTATCCAGTTACCTAGTAAAAAGGTTAAAGAGATCGATAAGAGAGCTAGAGTTACTATAGGAATAGTTGCGGGAGGAGGAAGAATAGAAAAGCCATTACTTAAAGCCGGAAAAGCCTATCATATGTCGCGGTCTAAAGCATGGAAGTATCCAACAGTTAGAGGTAAGGCTATGGGAGCTTACGCACACCCTGCAGGTGGAGGGTCGCATCCTAAGGGGCTGACTCCTGCGTCACGAACAGCGCCGCCAGGACAAAAGGTGGGTCATATAGCTCCTCGTAGAACTGGCCGACGGAAAGGCTAGTTGTGAGAAAATCTTTATTACCATGCATAAAGCCTTAGTTAAAAGGTGTATGTAAATGCCTGAATTCAGATATAGAGGATACGTCTTTGAAGAACTCCTTAAGATGCCTATGGATGAGTTTATAAGATTGCTTCCCTCTAGACAGAGAAGAAGCCTATTAAGGGGACCAACTCCCGAACAACAAAAATTACTTGAGAAAATAAGAGAAGCAAGGAAAAACTTGGAAGAAGGGAAGAAGCAACCAGTTATAAAGACGCATGTAAGAGATATGATTATTCTTCCAGAAATGGTCGGGCTAACTATACACGTCTATAACGGGAAGGAGTTCGTACCCGTGTCAATAACGCCTGAAATGATAGGACATTACCTGGGCGAGTTCTCGGTAACGACCGTTAGAGTCAGACATGGAGCGCCGGGTCTAAAAGCTACAAGAAGTTCGATGTATGTACCACTAAAGTGATTCGGTGTTATTGTTCTAGTAAAGATTAGAAATTTATATTTATACTAGACAAATATTCTACAGCTACAGCAAGTATTAAAGCGCTTATCAGCAGTCTTTTGCCCCTAAGCGGTTCAAACCCCGTGGTCCAAAACAAGACACCTATAGCAGCTAAAACCATGTATGCTACTCGCATTATGTTTAAAGCCATTAAAAATAGTTTTTCAAGTATGTTCATGACTTGGTTTTCCACCTCGCTGAACACCGTATCTATTATGCTTGGTGAAGCTGATACATGTATAGTGTTTTTAAGTATAGTTGATAAAGTTAATAGTAATATTATTGATACGGACTCTCTAGACATCTCTCTTCACCTCCGTAAAGACCTTTGAAAAAGAGTATATATACCGATAACTTATCCCCTCCCCCCACTTTCACTTAGAGGCTTGATAAAATATTATTAAGATTAACAGTGATAAACCAATGTTTCAGACTGCTTAGAAAAAGTTTCTATAAGATCCAAGAAAGAACCCTAACATCCCGATCCCCATAGCTCTTAACATACTTTTTCTTCCTAATTCAGCAGTTCTAGCATTAGGAGATTTAACAAGCTTTTGAGCAGATTTAAAAAGCATATAATCACACAAGATTGTAGGCGGTAAATAAAGTAACTTATTTGGAATCACTAGGCAGGTAACTAAACTTAGCAATATAGCTGCAATAATAAGATAAAAAGCTATGCGGGCAGCAAGTTTCTCACCAGCAACTATAGCCATAGTTCTAACGCCAGCTCTCAGATCTCCAGGAACATCTATTATTCCCTTAACGATTTCCCGTGCCAGTGTAGCAATTAAGGCCGTCAAGAAGAAAAGCCATGTGAAAAGAGGAACATTATTAAGCCCCACCGTTATGACTGAGCCGAAAATAAACGGCATAGCTGTCGATACGGCAACAGCAAAATTCCCTACGATGCCTAATTTTTTAAGAAAGATGTTGTAGCCCATGTCAAGTATGACTATGGCTAAAAGGATAATACTTGCTTTTACACTTAAAAAAACGAATGAAATAGCTAAGCCAAGAATTAAAAAGATCGAGGATATCCAGAGAGCTTCTCGCATACTTAGAACTCCTTGGACAAGCGGTCTATCTGGAGCATTAATACGGTCTTCTTCCACGTTAAAATAGTCGTTAAACCCGAAGATTCCCATCTCCGCAAGGATTCCAACTATGCATCCAGTAAACAGCTCTGAAAAACTATTATATCCAAGTAATTTTTGCTCAGCGGAGGATAGGCCTCCTACAAGGATTCCGGCTGCTACCATTAAACCGTGATCTATACGGGTTAGCTTTACAACTCCCTTCAGCTTGTGGAACAACGATTTTTTAGCTGTCTTCAACACTAACCACCAGACCAGTGCGGATATTAATGGGAAACTATTTATATTTGCGCCGCCTCATTCCGAGACACGTATTAAAGCATGAAAAGGTGATTACATGGGTAGGTGGCATTTTTCAGCGCAGGGACTTGACCCTGCTAGGACAGCGATAGCGTCAGGTAGAGATCTAAGAATATCCTACAAACATGCTGTAGAGATATGTAATGCGTTAAAGGGGTTACATATAGATAAAGCCAGGCAACTACTTGAGGACGTAATAGCTATGAAAAGACCTATACCATTCAGAAGATATTTTGGAAAAGTAGGGCATAGAAGAGGACTTTCCGGATGGGCAGCTGGAAGATATCCAGTAAAAGCAGCAAGAGCCATACTTGAAGTTTTAAACAATGCTGAGGCGAACGCCGAGTATAAAGGGCTTGATACGTCTCGCCTCTGGATAGTGCATGCTGCTGCACATAAAGGGATAAAGATAAGGAAGTATATACCTAGGGCTTTTGGAAGAGCCACACCGTATTTCCAGGAACTAGTGCATGTTGAGATCGCTTTAGAGGAGCGTCTGACGTAAAAATTATCTATATGCAAAGGGTTTAAGGCAGTAGCCTTGAGGTGTCTAGAAATTGGTGGTGGTTGAAAAGCTATTCATCAACGAAGGTTTGAAAAAAATGGAGGTGCATGAATACCTAGCTAGAGTGCTAAGCAGAGCTGGATACGTCGATGTTGAATTGATGAAAACACCTATAGGGACAAGAGTGATAATATACGCTGAGCGTCCAGCCCTGGTAATAGGACGCAGAGGATCAACTATAAGGGAAATAGCTGCCGCCCTAGAAAATAAACTAGGGCTTGAAAGCCCTCAGATAGACGTAGTCCCTATTCAAAATCCTGAACTTAATGCAAAAGTAATGGCTTATAGAATAGCTAAGGCATTGGTCAGGGGAGTTAGACATAGAAGAGCGGCCTTTATCGCCTTAAGGCAGATAATGGAAGCAGGCGCTAAGGGGGCCGAGATAGTCATAAGTGGTAAGCTATCTCGAAGCGGTCGTGGCCGATTTGAAAAATACAATGTGGGTGTTCTGCTTAAGTCAGGTAGACCAAGAGATGAATTTGTGGATGAAGCCACAGTAGAGGTTTTACTTAAACCAGGAGTATACGGTGTTAAAGTTAGAATAATGCCTCCAGCGCCGCTACCTGATAAAATAGAATTAACGACTGCTGTATCAGTCGAGCAGGGTTAGGGGGAGAGGCATGCCTATCTTGAGGCCTGAAGAAATAAGAAATATGAGCCCTGAGGAAAGGGAGAGAAGATTAAAGGAGTTACGGGTGGAGTTAATACGGCTGAGAGGTGCAGCTGCTACTGCTGGAGGCGCTGTGGAAAATCCTTCGAGAATAAAGGAGATAAGAAAAGCTATTGCCCGGATTTTAACTATTCAAAGAGAAGAACAGCTTAGGCAGAAGAAATAAATGAAGATAACTCCACGTAACTTGATAAGGCACGAATTTATAGGTCTTAAAGCGGAGATCATAGATAGTTATAATAAGTATTACATAGGTATAAGCGGTCTAATAGTAGGAGAAACCCGTAATACCGTTCTAATATTAGGTAATGACGGCAAGATACGCCGTATCCCGAAGGCATTATGCACGTTCTTAATCACTTTACCTAGCGGTCTACGTGTTAAAGTAAATGGTCAAGTTATAATTGGTAGGCCTGAAGACAGGCTAAAAAGAGTTTCTAAGAGATGGTGAGACAACATATATTAAGTAGTGCCAGGGCTTTTAAATAAGTCTCATACAGAGGGTTCAGCCATGTCTCAAGCAAGAAATATAGGTATACCATGGGTTAAACCGCCAAGCAAAACGTGCGACGATCCGTACTGTCCTTTCCACGGAAAATTACCGGTAAGAGGTACTATACTTGAGGGTACAGTAGTAAGCATTAAGATGAATAAGACGGTCGTAGTTCAACATGATTATCTCCAATACGTACCTAAATATGCAAGATATGAGAGAAGACGTAAAAAAATACATGCACACCTACCTCCCTGCATAGAAATCTCGGAGGGAGATAAAGTAATAATAGGGGAATGTAGACCAATAGCTAAAACGGTATCGTTTGTCGTACTAATGAAAAAATCATGAAAAGAGGTGAGTTATAGTGGCGAAACGAGGAGCTAAAATATCTGGGGTTTCCTATAGACTTCACTTAACCCCTGGCGTATTTACCGGCTCTTATGTAAACGTCACCGATAATTCAGGTGCTCAGCTAGCTAAAGTAATCGGCGTAATCGGGGCAAAAACCGTTAGACGTAGAATACCTGGAGCAGCCGTAGGAGACATAGTAGTAGTCTCCATAAGAGAGGGTAAAATGGAGCTTCGTAAACAGGTGATGCATGGAATAGTTGTGCGTCAAAGAAGACCATATAGACGATTGGACGGCACCTGGATATCGTTTGAGGACAACGCCATAATACTGCTAACACCTGACGGTGAACCTAGAGGAAGTGAAATAAGAGGGCCTGTAGCGCGCGAAGCTGCCGAGAGATGGCCTAGAATAGCTAGTATGGCATATATGATTGTTTAAATTCTAAAATTTCAGAAATAAAATAAATTTATCTGGAATATTTCTTAAGTACTTCCACTACTGGTAGAGTACCTTTCACTAGGAACTCTATTAAAGCTCCTCCTCCAGTGCTTAGATAGCTGACTTTATCTGCAAACCCTAAACTACTGGCGGCTGCAATAGTATGACCTCCGCCAACTAATGAGAATCCTTTT
>CAYSTQ010000136.1:0-5382 GCA_964433855.1 uncultured Thermoproteales archaeon | reverse complement strand
CGTAGGACTGCTGCTTGACCACTTTTTCAAGTGATCTAGTCAGATGGTCTCCTAGCTGGTTCAGCTTCTCGTAGACACCTGGTTTCTCAAGCTCCCTTATCGTGGCTATGCCGCCGGTCATGGACACGGGGTTCCCTGTGAAGGTGCCACCGTGATAGCTACCTTTAGGCCCGCTGAACAGCCTGGGGTCGAGAAGCCTCATTACGTCCTCCCTGGCGCCGAAGGCACCTATGGGATAACCCCCACCCATTATCTTACCCATAACCACGACGTCGGCGTTCACACCGAAGTACTGCTGGCCGCCTCCCAGCGCCAGCCTAAACCCTGTGATGACCTCGTCGAAAACCAGCAGGGCACCATATCTGTCACAAAGCTCTCTAAGCCCATCTAAGAATCCTTTCTCGGCGGGTATAGCGCCGCCGGCGCCCATCACTGGCTCAACTATTACAGCTGCAACGTCGCCGGCTGACAAGGTCTTCTCAACGGGGGCTGTCTCGTTGAAAGGCAGAGAGACTGTGTAGGCTAGGTACTCTCTCGGTAGACCACCTGACTCCGGCCCTTTAAACGGCGGATGTACGGCTGTGTGGAGAGCGTCATAGCCACCGTGCCAGCCCCCCTCAAACTTCACAATCTTCTTTTTTCCAGTATAGGCCCTGGCCAGCCTGACGGCGTACATTACAGCCTCCGTACCGCTATTAGTGAACCTGACCATGTCCACGTTAGGCACATGCTTAACTACGAGTTCGGCAAGCTCCGTTTCCAGCTCGTGCGCATAGCCAAAATGGCTACCTAGCTCAACCTGCTGTCTTACAGCCTCCACCACGGGCTTAGGAGAATGCCCCAGTATAAGGGCTCCATGCCCCATCCAGTAATCATCGTAAACGTTCCCATCTATGTCCCATACCTTAACCCCCTTAGCGTGGGCAACATAGAACGGGAATGGCTCGAGGAGGCGTATCGGGTGGTTAACGCCAGCTGGCAGAACTCTGCATGCCTTCTCGTAAAGCTGTCCTGACCTGGTAAGCCTGGAGCTGAGCTCTGATAAAAGCTCCGCATGCCATCTTCTAAGCCTCTCCTCGTTTAGCTCGGGACCCGACATGTTTTAACCCTTACCTAACTTACTTATAAACGGTGAGCCGATTGACAGTTAAAGCAGTACTTTACGGTGTGGGGCCTATAGGCGCCTTAATAGGAAGGGCCGCCATCCATAAAGGGGTCGAGATAGTTGGAGCCATAGATATCGATCCGGTCAAAACCGGGAAAGACCTGGGCGCTGTCATCGGCCTAGACGAAAAAACAGGTATTAGGGTTAATGAGGACGCTGATGCCGTACTCTCTAAGGCAAAGCCGGACGTTGTCCTCCATGCTACAGGAAGTTTTCTGGATAAGGTGTATCCCCAGCTTGTTAAAGCTATCACGTACGGTGCAAATGTGGTTTCAACCTGTGAAACCCTTGCTTACCCATACTATAGATACCCGCAGCTCGCGGAGAAGCTGGACGGATACGCCAGGAGTAAGAAAGTATCTGTTCTTGGCTGTGGAATAAACCCTGGCTTCATCCTGGATCTTCTCCCTTCAGTTATGACGCTCCCCTTAGTAGAGCTGAAAGGCATTAGTGCTAGACGTAGCCTGAACGCCTCTAGAAGAAGACTGTCCTTCCAGAGAAAGATAGGCCTCGGCCTGGATCTAGGTGAATGGAATAGGCTTATTAGCCAGGGTAAGATAACAGGGCATGTCGGATACGCTGAGTCGGTACACCTTATGGCTGCAGCCTTAGGTTTAAGGATAAGGGAGGTTGAGGAGCGGCAGGAGCCGATAATAGCTGAAAAGGATGTTTCTGCTCATGGCTTAAGTATCCGAAAAGGCAGTGTCGCTGGCGTTAAGGGGGTTGGAAGAGGAATATGTGAAAACGGGGTTGAGGTAATAGTTGAGCTAATAGCCTCTGTGGACGCTGAAGACTACGAGGAAATAGCGTTGCTGGGTGAGCCTGAGATTAGGTGGAGGAGTAACGGGATTCCCGGCGACATAGCTACTGCCGCTGTTGTCGTCAACATGATCCCATCCGTTCTGGAGGCTGACCCTGGTCTAATAACCATAAGCGACCTAGTACCTTCCTGGAGGATAATGAAAGGCTCCGTAGCGCCGTCGAAACTTTAACCCCTGTTAAATTATACAGTGAATATTCTTTCGCTGTCTCTTTTCTGCTTCTTAAAATTTTAGGAAGTTTGGAGGCTATTCGAAACCTTAAGGTTGGAAGATTGAGAGGCAACTATGTTTATAGGGGAAGAAGTCTTTTTTATCAAGAGATGTTGCCTATGCTGGGTGATCAGCAGAGTTTTCCGCGTAAAGGCTCGAGCCAGAGCGTCCCGGGTTTTCTGGAGTCGCTTAAGAAACGGGGTAAAAACGAGTTACTGGTATGTCCAGTCTGTTTCAGCTCGAGGGTGGAGCTGTTCCTGGGGGGATGCGCCGGCAATATGTATCGATGCCTGGATTGTGGTTATATAGGCTCCATAGTCTTGCTCATGACCCCGGAGGAGTACATAAGGGCTTTAGAGAGAAAGAGAACTGATGAAAACCGTTAGTGTCCAGTTATCTTTATGAACTTCCCATAGAACTGTTATAGTTAATTCTAGTAGGTTGGAAGAGAAACCGGTGGTTAACGAAATCGTCTCTGTCTGAGGCTTTAAGCCCGGCTCCTCCGATAGCTCCTTGATATCATCACAGATGCATGCCTTATTTATGCGTAAACCGGTTAAAGGGTTCCAATAATGCTGTTAAACGTGCCGTTAAGGGAAGCTTAAGGCTGACGTTTTAAAGGCCTATTATAGTTGGAAGCCTTAAAAGGATCATAAGAACGTCAAAATTAGTATTTACAAGATAGTAATTTTAAGGAGATAGTTTTAATTTATTAAAAGATAGGGGGTGGTCAGCCATAACAGAGAAGATAAGGATAACCGACCTAGCTAGAGGCATATACGTCTCTAATAGAAATATTCGTGGGTTAGCCGTGTTCTTCACTCCTGAGGCGGCTAGGGTTCCGGGGATCATCAGGGACATAACTGGAATACTGGCTAAGCATAACATATCTATATATAACCTGACAAGTTCAGGTTACCACCCTAGAGGAGACCGCTACATAATATTCTATGCTGACTTCGGTGAGGCTGATCCAGAAAAGGTGGCCAGCGAGGTACTAAGCGTCAACCATGTTTCAAACGTTGAGCTAATAGAGCCCCTAAAGCCCGGCCTAGTACTGGATTCCATAACTGAAGAGTTGAATTTCTTTGGGCGTAGAGCAATAATATTTCCTGAACCCGTCTACACTGGCTTGCTGGTCAGGATAAGGGAGGAGCTCGGGTCGGCTGGCTCAGCCATCCTCTATCACGAAGGTCTTAGAGCGGGGAAAGAGGCTTTCAAGCAGCTCATAAAATATGTAAAGAACAGGAGCTATGTTGAAGTGCTGAGATTCGGCGCGTTGATCTGGAGAAGCCTGGGTTTTGGCCTAATCAGCTTCCCTGAGTTTAACGTTGATAAGGGCTATGTAAGGGTGAGAATTCAAAACAACTTCGAATGTAGACTGTTTAAGGGAAGCACGGAGCCCCAGTCGCATTTCACAAGAGGGTTGATAGCTGGATGGCTCGAGGAGTTCCTCAACTGCAGGCTTACTAGTAAAGAGGTCAAGTGCATAGCTGTTGGAGACCCTTACTGCGAAATAGTCTTCCGAAAAACTTAACCTGCCGCTATTTATCCCGTACGGAGCTCTCTTCTAGCCTAGAAGCCCCTCAGGGATCCAAAAAGATATTTTCTCAGCTCCTTCTACGTGCTCTCCTTTCCTGACCCACACCATCAATATGTTATCTCCAATGATCTCATAGTCACCGGGCATCTCAGCCTCAAGTATAGTTACACCTGGAGGAAACACCCAGTAGAACTCGTAGTCATACTCTGCCTCGGTCTCCTCATAAAAGTCCTCATAAAGGTTGATACCCGGTTTTAAAACACCCTTGAAAATTATTATGAAGACTATAGAGGGCTTGTCACGTTCTCCACGAAGGCATATATCGACTCCCTTGACCTTCGGTTTAACTCTTTTTTTATTAATAAAAACTTTTTCGTCGTTAAGGAATTCTTGCATGTTAAATGAAAGCTTACGATACTCTTCTTCAAGCCCAGGGCTTCCTTCAAGTAATCCCGCGTAATACTCCATAGGATCAAAATAGTCAAATACTGTTACCTGTGTCACAAGCCCATTTATAGAAACCGTGAAAAAACCTTGGGCGTGTATAGGCACCATGTTTCCAATCAAAATTCCTCACCAAAGCCTTTATAGAAGCTAATTTTCCAGACACAGATAAAAAATCAATGATTTTCTAATTTTCCTCCTCTTTGCCTTTAATTCCCCTATATTCCGGCGAAGAACCTATATGTGCAGGCTAAGTTGCGAAGCAATAGGTGGAATATGTAGCCTGCCATTGCTCCTGCTGCGAACGGTATTCCGTAGCGTTCGTAGGCCCTCGTCCCGCCCAGCTTTATCGTCAAGACCTTAAGCACCCATGCTATAGCGAACATTATGTCTATGCCGTACTTAGAGCCGAACCTACCCCAGCTCAGGTAGAAGCCCACCACATCGAACAGGAACCATGTAAACCTGGCCTGGGCATAGCTCACCAACATGCCGGTTATGAAGCCAGCTATCTGCCAGGGTACACCTGGCCAGAAGCCACCTATGCCGGGGTTTATCGGAGACATCGATGACGGGACATAAGTGAACTTACCCATCGACAGGTCGCTCATCTTGTTGCCCTCCATCCTGGCTGGGAGGGCCTTAGCACCCCACGTGTACCAGGCCCATATGATTAACGGCACGGTGACGATCGTTGACACGATCATGGTTACTGACGCCAGTTTATAGGCGGTTTTCACATCGGTCTTCGTCAGGTGAGCCATTCTGAACACGTCGCCTATATACATGCTCCAGCCGTTAGCCCAGGTGACGGCGTTCGCCGAGCACCTGTAGCCGAGGTTTGACAAGTATCCAGCCCAGACCATGTCCGGTATTGCTGAAGGGTTCTTTCGCGGGTCAGCTACCCACGGGTAGGGTTTAGCCGTTGTCGGATCCTGGTAGTACCACATCCAGTAATAGTCTCCTTCGTCAGCCCAGGACATCGCGCCGCCTACACCGGCATAGGCGTAGACCCTGGCTCTGAAGAAGGCCTCCCATAGCAGGGCGCCTCCGACGACGGTGAATGTAACAATCGGGTTGCCGATAACGGTTATGGTGAAGGCGTACATTATTATGAAGCCGACTATCAGTGTTATGTATGCCATGCGGTAGCTCATCGGCTCCTCCTTCTCGCGCTCCTTGAACTCTGGGGGTGCTGT
>CAYSTQ010000135.1:0-5383 GCA_964433855.1 uncultured Thermoproteales archaeon | reverse complement strand
ATAGTTAAGCATATTGACTCCTAACGCATCAACTATTATTATGATAACGTGTTGACATCCTTCAGATGGAAAAGGTATTGGGAGAGGTTTTCCATGAGTCCAGTCAGTGGGCCACCTGAATAAATACGATACCGTAGCGGTTACATCGAGTATCGTCGGCTTACTTTCCTCGAGAACCTCAATGCCTAAGCTTTTAATGGCTTCCATGAGTTGCTTGACGTGTATTACGCACACGCCTCAGCACCGTTCAGATAAACCATCCCAACAATTTTAGCTTTTGCTAGACTCATAGCTACAAGGCATCTATGCTACAGTATCTCTCTAATATATCGTAAGTATACATCAACGCACGCCGACGTTTATTAGATATACCTTTTGTTCCAGTGCATCAGTGGAGGTTAAGATGCCTAAGTCTTTAGATGAGATATTTGAGAGAGCCCTTAAATCAAGAATATTCGTAAATAGAGAAATCCTGCTACCAGACTACGTACCGGATGAGCTCCCGCATAGAGACCTGCAAATCGAGCGCCTGGCGAGCATACTCGCACCGGCATTGGCAGGTTCACGACCTTCAAATGTTTTCGTTTATGGGCTTACTGGCACGGGTAAGACCGCGGTTATAAAGTATGTGCTCCGACATCTGGTTTCTAAGGCCAACAACACCGTCGTATTCGCTTACATAAATTGTAAACAATCGGATACAAACTATAGGGTTCTAGCGGAACTAATTAGAGCGCTAGGAAGAGGGGTACCCTTCACAGGCCTGTCCACTGCTGAAGTCCTAAAAAGGTTTAGAGATAGCTTAGATTCGAGAAGACGTATAATGATAGCCGTACTGGATGAGATAGATTGCTTAATAAAGAAGACAGGAGACGACATCCTGTATTACTTAACAAGAATGAACATGGATCTGCACAATTCAAGGCTTTCAATAATAGGTATAACAAATGACCTTAAGTTTACGGAGTATCTAGACGCACGCGTAAAAAGCAGTTTAGGTGAAGAAGAACTGGTTTTTCCCCCATACACTGGGTTTGAGCTTGAAGATATTCTAAGGCGGCGGGCGAAAGAGGCCTTTCGTAAGGAGGCGCTGGATGATTCAGTGATCCCCCTTTGTGCAGCGATTGCCGCTAAACAAAACGGTGATTGTAGATTAGCATTAGACCTTTTGCTTAAAGCCGCGGAAATCGCAGAGAGGGAAGGAACTGGAAAGGTTTTAGAAGAACATGTAAGAAAAGCCCAAAGGGAAATTGAGAAAAATCTAGCTGTCGATATAATAAGTTCAATGCCTCTACATGTAAAGCTGGTGTTATTATCGGTATATGTGCTAGAGGGGCGAGGGAAAAGAAGCATCACTACAGGGGAGGTCTACGAGACATATAAAGGCTTAGCCGCCAAAATAGGGGTAGATCCAGTAACACAAAGACGTGTCAGTGACATAATTAATGAACTAGATGTTTTAGGCGTAGTTAACGCCAGAGTAGTGAGCATGGGTAGATATGGGAGAACAAAAGTGATTAAACTATCTGTTAACCGGAATAGTGTGGCTGAAGGGCTAAGGGAAGACTTAACTATCAGTTCACTGTTAGAAGAGGAGAAAAGGCCTATTCTTCCTCTCTCCTAAGCAGATCCTCTATCGGTAATATATCTTCAAGCCCTTTCAGATACCCGTGTTTCGCTAAATACCTTAGTTCATCCATCCCGTATCTATGAAGTATATCTCCTCTCTCAGGCTGGAAATCCCATGGTGCCACGAGGACGACGTCTCCGATTCTCATCCATATCCTCTTCTTCATTTTACCCCTTATCCTGCAAAGCCTCACTACACCATCGGAACACCGTACTTTAGCTCGATCAAAACCTACCATTTGTTCTATCACGCCTACAACCTGATCTTCCGCCGGGATTACGGGTTCTTTACTTTCTTTTTCTTCTTTAACTCTTTTACGTTTAACCATATTGAAACACCTTTTAACCATCTATATCAGGCAAAACATATGTTTTTTCCCCTATTCTAACCACATTAACCTCCTTACCTTCAGCGATCCATTTAGGTACTCGTCTAAAAATAACGTCGTACACTTTATACGTTAATAGATCCATTAATTGTATATATGGCGGGTTAATTGATATTATCATCGCCCGTCCACGTTCGTCAGATGGCACCCTTTTTAATTCGTTGCTGAATGCCTTCGATTTATGTATGTGCATCTTCGAGTAATCAATGAGTGATGTTGCAATGGCAACATTGCTTTGTATGTTATTTATAAAGTATGGCTCTTTACCATCAAGCAGGATGACGTCTCCTTGCTCAAAAGGAGGCAATAACACTCTTACAGTATTTCTAGTCAGGCTTTTTCCTGTGCGGCTCATTCCGACCACTTTTTGTGTCTCAAGAATTTTAACCATATACTTTTTCTGGATAACATTAGCCATTAACCTGGCTATTCTAGCTGATATTAAGTATATGTTTAAACCGTCTTTTTCATCCATGTCTAGAATCGCTGCCTCCTTATTGGTTTGATAAAGTTTAGACAGTGTCTTAATTACAAGGTTTGAAATATCATTGATCTCTCTTTTTGAAAGCCTTCGACCCATAGCCCGTATTTGAAGAATAGCCTTCTCTTTACCACCGATGAGCTTTTTACACGATGGACAAAGTTTCCATTTTATTTTAATATTTATTTTATATTTCTCAATTTGAATATACTCCCTCAGCAATCCTTTAACAAACACCCACGCATCTCCTTCCCCATACCTGACAAGATCATCAATGGAAGGAGGCTTCACCTTCACTGTTACGTTATCATAGAACGGGCTTACCGATACTCTATCCAATATAATATCGGTAATACCGCTCACTAAATTAGCTTCCACATCGCCTTTTGCACGCCATCGTCCATGATAGTTATACGCTAGACACCCTTTACAAATCGTGATAACGATCTTTTCCGGGCTTTCACATAAGGGATGCCTGGCCGTGAAACATCTTTTACACATGCCATTTATTAAATCATCTGTCGATTCACCACAAATAACACAGAACCTCTTCAACGCCAATCCCCTGATTAACTATCTCACTATCTGTACATGAGGCACACCTTCTATCCAGACCGCTGCATCATAGACGAGTTCGTTTATTTTTGAAAGCATGTCCAGGACATTTTTACCTACAGCATTTATCACTGTAGCTGAAGATACTAATCCAATCGCCTCTTCAACCTTCATTAAAATTCCTCCATAGAAATCCTTTCGTACCTCGAGAACTATCTTACCTTCAGCTAACGTTTTACCTAGAAGATCTTCATCACATAAAGCTAGCACAGTCTCATTTCCATACTTATGGACCTTAACGTAGCATCTTTTACTTTTCTTAGACACGATTATCCCACCTGTTCACCAAGTATTATTCCAATCATTCTTACTAAAGTTTACGTCATGATATATCGCCGCATACACAGTATACTTCATGTAAGGCATCGTATAATTCCTCAAGCCCGCTTCTACTCTTAGCTGATATTAGCAGTATTCTCGGCATCCTGATATATTTATTTAAAACTGTCTCGATTTCCTGCATCATGTCGGCATACAGGCCTTCATAATTTTCTAGAGATATATCTCCAGTCAATAAGCTTAGCTGGTCATGTTTGACCAAGTCCGACTTGTTGATTGCAAGCACGACGTCTACTCCGAGCCTTAACTGGATAACTACACTTAGGAATCTTAGAGCAACCACATCCACGGAATTTCCAGCTAGCGAAAGGTCCGTTATAATAGTAGCGGCTACCCGGCCAAGCCTTTTAAACTCTGACACTATTTCTGGTCCTGCGCTACTAAAAACAAAGGGTTCCATTTGGCCTGGCGTATCAACTATCACGTAGTCACCAGTCAGCCTTCCTACATTATCAACTATTTCGGTCTTACGTAACGCCATCATCTCTACAGCCCTTATAAAAGCTCCATTAGGTCCTAGTTTTTCCCGTCTCATGAGTTCTTTTACCGTGACAAGCTTACGCACGTCGTATTGAGGATTATAGGGCAAAGCCTCGGCACCAGGGTCTAAGTTTACATAAATCACCTTCCCGAACCCCATTTCCTGAATCCATCTGCCAAGCGCGGCCGTTAAAGTAGTTTTTCCACTTCCAGCAGGTCCGACGATCACTATTACATTTTTTGCTTCATTAACCATAGCTTTGATATATCCGCGAAAAACTATTTCTAGTTGACGGTGATCATGAATGAAAAAGAGGGCGTTGCTCGCGTTACTAATTATTTTAATGATCCCCCAAGCTTTGCCCGCCGAGCCAAAGATAAAGTTTTATGTACTAGGTATAAAGGGATGCGGGTACTGTCAACAGTTGCTGGAGCACTTGGAGGAAATATATGGTAATGACAGCATAGTTTATCTTGACTTTGAGAAAAACATGACAAGATTGGCGATCGCCTCGGAAATATACTCTATTATTGACGCTACAGATTACATAATACCTTTAACAGGGGTTTTTCAGGGAGGAGCGCTTAAAGCCGTTATTGTCGGCTATAAGCCATATGATTTCTGGAAGAATCTACCTTCTAAACTTCCCTCTAAGGGGATCTTAATATATGACCCAGGGTTTAATGTGAGTATAAACGACAATGAAATGATTTGGGCCCTTGAATCTCGGTTTAGAATGGCTGCTGGCGAAAAAATTACTGAAAGCCTTCATGAACAAAAGGAGGAAATAGGGAATCAGAGCGATATTTTTGCCGTAATACTTCCTGCAGCTGTCGCCGACTCGATAAACCCATGTACATTTAATGTATTTACAGCTATGTTATTGATCACGGCGTTTGCTGGGCGCAACATGCTTACTACTGGGGTAAGCTTTATAGTAGCTGTATTTACCGCCTATATGCTGTTAGGTGTAGGGCTTATTCACTTGATACCCAGCATACCATATGTAAACAAGATTGTGGGCGTTGCAGGGCTTCTCTTCTCAACAACCCGATTATACCATTTAATGAAGAAAAGAAAATTTAAATCTCCTATTCCTAAAAAAGCTAAAATATGGTTAGAAGAGGTTTTGACCCGCGTTCCATCCCCTCCCATGGCGTTCGCTATAGGGTTTTTAGCAAGCGTAACCCTTCTTCCATGCAGCAGCATGCCTTATATGATAGCGCTCACGTACATATCATCCATTTCCATAAGTTCGAAGACGTACGCAGCCGCACTGCTAATTTTATACAATTTAATATTTATTCTTCCACTGATACTAATACTTGCGGCTACTCATTTCGCTATAATTAAGTTTAGGACGGTTAAGAGATTGAGAGGAAAGCTCGAATATTTTGAGGCAGTATCTCTAGCAATAATAGCTAGTTTAAGTATATATCTGTTATTAAT
>CAYSTQ010000134.1:0-5407 GCA_964433855.1 uncultured Thermoproteales archaeon | reverse complement strand
CTGTCGCTGACCAGAGAGTACACGGTGGCTGCATATACTTTCCTTCTAGGTGAAGTTCTTGGCGTTTCTGACGAAGAGTTAATGCTGCTTTCAACCTTTGCCTACGCCGTTCTCGTGACACTCTATGTTTTCTATAAAGAGTTTAAGCTCACGTCGTTTGACCCCGAAGGCGCTGTAGCAATGGGGTTGAACGCGCGTTTTTACCACTACTTAATGCTAATATTGATAGCGACAACAATAGTTGTCGAGCTTAAAACCGTGGGATCAATACTCGCTGTAGTATTCTTAGTAGCTCCATCAGCGGCTGCGCTGGAGTACTCGCACAGCATAGAGAAAACAATAGCGTTCTCAATATTATTCGCCGTGGCAGCAGCAGTAATAGGCGTAATATTGTCAGCCACCCTAAACCTTCCGACAAGCCCTACCATAGGCCTAATAGCATCCCTTAACTACTTATTCTCGCTAATAGCTTCGCCTAAACGTAGAAAGTGCTGTAAAATAAAAAAATGAGTTATTAGACCTCAACCACCTTAATTCCCAGAAACTTGCACGCTTCCTTTATAGCGTCAACATAATCACCGTGAACTATGCTGGCATGATGAACAAAGCCCTCTTCAACAAGAACTTTATATAACCTGTCTAGATCAACGACCTCAACCCAGCTCCAAGATCCCCTTAACTCCCCTCCGCTTTCAAGGATACGGCCCTTTGTAACGAGCATTTTAAACATGCCATCATATTCAGCTAGCCTACATATAGTTACAGGCCCAGGTTTAAGCCTAAACTCGCCAGTACCCCAGCATCCTCCAGCCCCCCTGGATCTAGCAATAATGCTATGGTATCTGAGCCTGACAGGGCACCCTGGACAAGCTAGAGAAGGTGGAGCGTTACCACAGTGCCAGGCTAGAAACACGTTCTCTCTCTCATGATGCCTGATAGTCCAATCTATGAAGTGAGGAGGCGTAGTCTTTAAAGTAGCTAAATACTGGATAAGCATCGTTAAAGCCCCATATATATCCACCTCGCAAGCAGCCATTATACCGCTATCCGTTAATCTACCCATCACAAAACATGGCGTCACACCATATATCTCCTGCATCTCCGTCCAGCACCTAACACCCATCGCCGCCAGCCCTTTCTCACGGGCTATACGTCTAAGGACGACCTCCAGTTTGGCCAGTTTAACCAGATCGCCACGGCTAATCTCGGAAACATCCGCCTGACCCTCCATTTCCCTGAGGACGCGGTGAACCTCCGGATCCTCCTCACTTAGCGTTTCAGCCTCATGGAAAACCCGAGCCAGCGACTCCGTCACAAGCCGTTGATCAAACCTCTCTATCATAGCCACTTCGTTAAATGAACACGTCTCAAATCTTTCTGGGCGGGGACCTATAAGGCCTATTTTAGCTCCTTTAAAGCCGCCCACTATAGCACAGGTCCTTGCAAATCTTTTCACAGCCTCTATAAACGCCGGCTCTTCCGGAAAGACGACGCCAGCAAAACTAAACGGTATTTTCCTTCTATAAAGCCCAGACGCCAGGGAAAGCGTGCCGCAGAAGGAATCTGACCGCCTGTTGCCGTCAGAGGTAAAAGGCGGCTCCTTAGTCCCAAACACCATAACCGGGATTCCACGCAGTCCCGCGGCCACCTCGACACCGGCTAGCTCGTCTCCAAACGTCATCGTGCCTATAAGCACTCCTTTAACCCCCTCCTGTTTAAATAGGGCAACGGTCTTAGCGGCATCCAAATCGTTCCTCACAAGGCCGCGTTTAGTTAGATTCTCACCGGGAACCACAAGCTCAACTTCCTCAAGGCGTGAAAGAGCGGTAACTACACGGTTTCGGATTTCAACAGCCCAGTCCTCATCAAAGAAATCCCTGTGGAGAGGTACGAAGCCAAGCTTAACCTTCTCCAAAACCCCCCACCTCTCATTAACATTTAAACCATAAACACTAATAAACTATCGTTGGTGATGGCAGTTGAGCATAGGCGAAACCATTAGACTGAAACAGACCGTTTCGAAAGATCCGTTAACAGGGGTCGACGTCACAAGGCTCACAGATTCTCGGAGAGACACTATACACCCGTATTTTACACAACCTCTCTTCTCGCTAGACGGTGAAACACTACTCGTGACATCCAATAGAACTGGATGGTGGCAACTATATAGGCTCGACATACCTGATAAAACACTCATACAGCTCACCGAGGACGACGACGTTAAACCCCACAGCCCATGTCTAGACGGAAAAAGAATGATCGCCTATTACTGGACCGGGAAAACCCTTAAATCCGTTGACCTTGAGACATTCGAGCAAGAGATCATATATAGAGTACCAGATGACTGCAAACCTTCAATCCTCTCGATAAGCTCAGATGGGCGCTATCTAGCTTTTTCATATAGTGAAAACCTGCCCTTAAGCACGGTTAAAGGTAAGGCATACTCCGGGTTTCTTGAAAAAATGTTCCGTAGACCGCGAAGCGTTGTGATAAGAATAGACTTAAAAAAGATGAGAGCAGAGCCTCTCTGGGGTGAATGTGCCTGGATAAGCCACGTGAATATAAGCCCGGTAAACCCCGACATAGTAGTTTTCTGTCATGAAGGCCCCTGGAGACTCGTTCAGAGGCTTTGGGTCGTTAAAGCTGATACTCTCGAGGTCTATCCATTGTTTAAACAGAGACGGAACCTGGACGCTGTAGGCCACGAGTTCTTCACCGTCTCAGGTAGGCTCGTTGCCCAATACTCTACTAGAAGCAGACCCAACAGCCAAGACTGGACACATTATGATGCCTTCTTATGGCCTGACGGCAGCGAGCTTGAGCTTTACCGATACCCGGCTGACAAGCCAACTCACATAAAAACTAGCAACAGGGAAAACATGGCTGTTGGCGACAGGGCCTACCCAAGCCAAGACTTTAAAGAAGGCGACAAGTACATCGCCCTTATAACCTACCGGGATGGCGAGGCTATTCCCAGCCCGCTTTGCAGACACGGATCTTCATGGCGCACCCAGACAGCTCACCCACACCCGATATTTACGCCAGACGATAAACACGTAATTTTCACATCCGATATTGAGGGCGTCTGCAACGTGTATATGTCACCAGTAGATTCACATATTTGAAAGACGTTAAACGCTATGATTAAAGCACTGGCTTAATATTAAATAAAATCTTCTAATCTTAAAGCATATATATAGTTTAAGGGAAATTAACTGTTTCGGTGCCAAGATAAGATGCTGAAAAAGAACGCCGTAACTATAACTCTGCTAGCATCTCTATTAGCATCAGTAACGTTAGCTTCAACCATACTTCTAGTAAATACGCCAAACCTCGGAGCCATTGTAAGGACTATTATAAGTTTTTTAAAAGGGGTTATCCCCTAGTTTCAAAAAACTCCTCCACTTTATGTGCTATCTTTTCAAAAGCTTTAGCCACCGGTGAATCTGGATCACCTATAACAATAGGCGTACCAGTGTCTGAATAACGGCTGATCTCAGGGTCTAAAGGTATTTTTCCAAGAAAAACAACGCCCATATCCCTAGCTATCTTTTCGCCTCCTCCGACGCCGAATATGTCAACCACGTATCCACATCTTGGGCAGACGAAAACACTCATGTTCTCAACCACGCCTATAACGGAAAGGTTAAGCCTTCGACAGAAGCCTATAGCCCTTTTAACAACTATCTGGGATACTTCAGACGGTATTGTGACTATTACTGCGCCGTCAATCCCCGGTATAGATTGAGCTATTGTTAAGGCTTCGTCTCCCGTGCCAGGAGGCAGGTCTATAAAAAGGTATTCAAGCTCTCCCCATGCTACCTCAGCTAAGAACTGCTTTATCGCCATGGTCTTCATAGGCCCCCTCCATATAACCGGGGTTTCATCGTCCGGAAGAAGATAGTCCATAGACACTACTTTTACATCCAGAGGACCTTTAACCGGTATTATACCCGGAGGACCAGCGACGAGTTTCTCCCCCCGGGTATTGAGCAACTTAGGCATGCTGGCGCCTGTTATGTCGGCATCAAGTATTCCAACAGTTCCTGGTCCGCGCCTACGAGCTATAGCTAGTGCTAGGTTGGCTGTAACCGTGCTTTTTCCAACCCCTCCCTTTCCGCTTAAAACCGCTACCTTATGTTTAACTTTAGACATCCTCCTCTTAATAAGCTCGTCAAGCTCTCTAAGCCTTTTTAAAGCATCCATCTAAGCCACCGTTAAACCACTAGTTACAAAGCACAAAAATATAGTTTTTGTGCTTTAGCACATTAAACAACTCAAGCCTTAAGTACGTATCTGGGCTAGAAGTTACCGGTGACCGGCCCTTGACGATATTCAGGACAAAGCAGGAAATTATAGACATATGTGGAGTTAAATTAGGAGGGCAGCCGGGACAGCTCCCGACAGTCCTTATAGGCAGTATTTTCCATAGAGGACATAGGATAGTAAGAGATGCTAGACGCGGGCTTTTCAACAAGAAAAAGGCCGAACACCTGGTAAGGTTGCAGGACGAGATGTCATGGAAAACGGGAAACCCATGTATGGTCGACGTCTATGGTGAAACCCTAGAAGCATTAACTAAGTATCTGGAGTTTGTGTCTGAAGTCACAGACGCCCCAATACTCTTGAACGGCGCTACCGCTAACGTGAGAGTAGAGGCCATGCGATATGCCGCCGAGATAGGTCTGTTAAACCGCGTAATATATAATTCGCTTAACGCTCGGTACGATAAACAAGAACTGGATGTAATAGAGGAGTTAAACGTTAAGGCCGCGGTGATACAGGCGTTCAACCCTAGAAATCCTAAGCCAGAAGGGATGCTTCAAATAATTGTATCGGAGGAGGGACTTCTTAAGAAAGCTACGGCTGTCGGTGTTGAAAAGCCTTTAATACTGGCTTCAGTACTTGACATGCCCAGCGTCGGCCTCGCTGCTAGAGCCGTGAGCCTGATAAAGGACAACACGGGATTGCCGACAGGCGCCCCTCCGGTTGGAGTCATAGGACGGTGGCGTAAAGTCGATGAATACGGCCTCGACATCGGTAAATGCCGTAGGGCCACAGCCGCCGTGGTCACCCAGATGGCCGGCGCAGACTTCATAATATATGGATCACTGGCTAAGGCACCCTACATATTCCCTATATGTGCCATGGTTGACGTGATGCTGGGGTACGCGGCTAGAATGGCTGGAATACCCATTCTCACAAGAGAACATCCTATTTATAAAATAGTCTAGACTATTTCTAGAATTACAGCTCAGCAAGTGAGCTACTCCCTACTTCAGTAGGGGGCTTCCAGCGTTTAGCTGGGGCTTTACGCCTCCAGCCTCATCTGCTGGTTCGCGGGGCTCACAGGCTCCGCCATCCCATGCCTCTCGTTAAGGCATGGGCTATGTTGATGCATGCGTTT
>CAYSTQ010000133.1:0-5436 GCA_964433855.1 uncultured Thermoproteales archaeon | reverse complement strand
CAGGCTCACGCGTTCGGGATAATTGTACATGTATGGACCGTTAACGACCCTGATGAAATGAGGCGGCTCGCAGATCTCGGCGTCGACAGTTTAGTAACCGATGCTCCGGATACGGCGGTTAGAATCCTGAAGCAGTAGAACTCTCCTCGGTTTTAACAGCATTCCTTTAGCAAAGCCTAGACAGCTAGATTCTACAACTATTTTAAAGAATTAATGATGAAAGAACCTGGGGCTTTTACAGTATTTTACCTTTTTAATGAATCTCCCATCGTCTCTCGTGCTTTTAAGCTTCTTAACTCTTTTTTCAAGCCATCCGATTCTAGCATCAGGCCTATGATCAAAATCCGGCACATAGGGTTTAATGTCGAGAAGCGGGGTGCCATCAACTATATCTACGTCCTCTATATATAGTCTGTTCCCCTCAATCCCGGTTAATTTAACGATAGAAATACCGATAGGGTTGGGCCTGGCCGGTGCACGCGTAGCGAACACTCCCCGAGACTCATTATCCATGTAGGGAATGACTTTTAGCGAGAACTTTTTAATCAGATGGAAATGATAAACTAGAATGATATGCGAGAACCCTTCGAGATCCTTCAATCCCTCTGAGTATTCTGGAAATACTTCGACTAGACCCTTAATGCCTCTTCCAGCCGAGGGCTGTATGGGGACTCCTAAAGGGCTTTTAAAAGGTGTTCTTATCACACCAATAGGCTTATACACTATTTCTTTGCCCGACATATTCCTCAGCTCTCATTTCGATAGTGATTACCCTTCTTCTAGAAATTTTAAAAGGAGACTATAGATATTAAGGTGTTAACGGCGGTCATGATGAATACTTCCGGCGTTGAGCCGGTGAAAGCAACTTACCCTGCTGAGCCGTCTTACACACTGGTTTTTAAAGATATTGAGCAACTAAAACATCTAGGCTTAGATAATAGTTTAGCATGATCCTTTACTGAATGATTATCTATGCTATGGTTTAATAGGGCTTAAGGAAACATTATACTAAGGTGTAGGAGAGTTGGGGGCTGGACAGCCTAATCCGGGGCATAATACTAGAATACTTTTGACGTATTTTCAGGTTGGGGAAAGCCTTGTTGAGGCAGTTATTGAAAGGGTTAAGGCTAGTCTCAGGCTAAAGATCGTTTCGATAGGGCCGCGTGAACCGCCGGAAATAGCTTTTAGCTCGTCTCGCGGACAATACGTTTCCGAGAGGATTTTGTCGTGGCTACGCGGGTTTACGGCTAGAGACAGGGTCTTTGGGCTGTTAAACGTGGATGCTTATACGCCAGGGCTTAACTTTGTTTTCGGTCAAGCTGAGCTGGGCGGCCAGGCCGCCGTTGTCTACCTGGCTAGGCTTAACCCGGAGTTTTACAGGGAGCCCTTCGATGAGAAACTGTTTCTAACCAGGATTGTCAAGGAGACGCTTCACGAGCTTGGGCATTTATTTGGTTTAAGGCATTGTAGCCGCAGATGCGTCATGTCGTTCAGCAACTCGGTTTGGGATGTGGATCTTAAACCTGAGCATTACTGCAGTAGGTGCAGAGCACGGCTTGAGAGGCTCGGGCTCTAATACATGCTTAGCCGGCTAAACGGAGAACCTTAGAGGAACATCCGGTAGACTAATATCCTGCTGCTAGCACTCTGTATTAGGTGATGCGTGCTGCTGCCTTTGGGCGACGAGTATAAGCCTATCAGGAGGCCCTACGTGAACTATTCCTTGATCATCATAAATGTAATGATATTCTTCTACTTTTTCCTACAGGGCCCCCGAGTTTTCCTGAAATCTGTATATTTCCTTGGAATGACACCGATTAATGTGATAGCCGGTAGAAGGCTCTGGACTGTTATAACCTCGATGTTCATACATGGTAGTCCGGACCACCTTCTCGGCAACATGCTTTACCTATTCATATTCGGGGATAACGTGGAGGACATACTGGGCCACGCAAAATATCTGGTGTTCTACCTTCTCTCCGGCCTTGGGGCGACACTGATACATATAGCCACCCTCCCTCCATACCCTTATGCCTGGTCGAGCCCGGCGCTGGGGGCGTCAGGCGCCATCTCCGGGGTTCTAGCAGCCTACATGCTGCTATTCCCCAGGGTCAGGATCAAGGTGTTGACGCCGATATTCTTCGGCTACTTCATGCTCAGGGTGCCAGCCCACTTCTTCATAGGCCTATGGTTCCTCTACCAGTTCTATGCAGGCATAGGGTCGCTTGCAGGGATACCCTCAGGCATAGCGTTCTGGGCACATATAGGCGGCTTCATAACAGGCCTCATGCTTGTAAAGGCAATGAAGGCGGAGAGAGGCAGATATAGAAGAGCCTACCCAGTGCCACGGTATTACAGAGTCTAAACAAAACGTTAACCTGTTATAAACCCGGGAGGGCTAGGAGAGGTATTCTCCGTATACTTTCAGGGACTCCTGGAGGAGTATTCCCTCCAGGTCGCGCTCCGGATTGTCTATATGTATCATGTTTATGTACGGGTTTTGAGAAACCATCCGTAGCTTATCCCTGTATTTCCAGCCGTAGATATGGAAGATCGTCACTATGTGCCCTTTATAGGCCAGCTTTTCGAGCCGTTTAAGCGCGTCGTCGATGTTCTGCCACCCGCAATCCGAAATTATTATTATGTACGTCCTGTCTCCCGCTTTCTCAACCAGCCTTTCTATCTCGTGAACCGGCAGTATAGTGTACCCCACGAGATTATGTGCAAGGATGAGCTCTTTAAACTCGTCCTTAGAGTCCCATTCACCCGAGAGGAACTCGGTCGAGAAGTTTATCACGGCTACCTGCCCTCTGGCATGCTTAGCGTTCAGGTATGCTATGAAGGCGGCCGTCATGGCGTTGTATAGCCCGCTCTGCATGCTAACGCTTGAGTCTAGCACTATTATCGCTGAGGGAGCGTAGCCCCCAGATATTATGTGGCCAGCAGTGCTTGGCTGCTCAATCCATTTAAGCGTGTTCACCTCGGGTATGAGCGGGCCCTCGTCCAGGCTGGTTTCAACATCAAGCTTTTCAAGATCATCGTCAACATGCCATTCATCCGGGTACGCCAGAATAGTCCACGCCGGCCTCCTGAACTCGGACACAGCGCTGAAGCTCATAATTATCCTTTCGGCGCGGGCCTTAAGCCAGGCGCTCCTCCAGACCGCCTCCCTGTAGTCCTTGCTCTTTATCTTGGTTAGCGGCTTCGAGCGCGACGTGGGGAATACCGGCTCCTTGCCGCTGCCCATTCCATAGGCCTTGGCTTCGGCTTTCTCACGCCTTCCCCTGCCCGTCTTCAGGATCTGTGAGAGCTCCTTCATTGCCTTCTCAAGCTGCTCCTTGCTTACGGACACACCTGACCTGGGCTTAACCCACTGCTCATAAAACTTTTTAGCAGCTGCCTCGTCGTTTATCGAGCCGAAGACCGCGCTGAGCGCCTGCCTACCTCCTCTTCCCACGTCTTCCCGCAGGGGGAAAACAGCGTTTTTCACAGCCTTCCGGACAGCCCGCTCACTGAACATTCTCGGCGAAAGGTTTCTTAGCCTGTTAAGCAGAGCCGCTATAAGTCTTATTTTAACGCTCCACGGCCTAGGCCTGGTTACCACCATTACGAGCTGTTTCCCGTAGTCCTCAACCACACTGTCAAGCTTATACCTCTCCACTAGGTCTGGGAACGCCTCCCTGTAGGCAGCGTAGAGGACTGTCATGGGCCCGTCAGGCGGCTCCCTGAACCTGTAGGTGATATGGCCCGGTACTGCGCTAAACGTGAAGGGGAGATAGACGAGATCTATCTGTAGCTCGGAGAAGAAGTACAGGGCGAGATAAGCTAGATCCCAGTTCTTAACCTCGGCGAAAGCCTGCTTCTGAAGCTGGTAGGCGGTCTTCATGTCATAGGGGCAGTAATGTATATGGCTTATAACGTGCCTGAAAAACCAGAGGATAAGCTCCTCGTTCTCCTCAACCGCCAACTTGGCCGGAACCCTGAACACGCCTTTCCCATTCCTTATGGTGAAGCCGAGCCTATCCGACTTATGTGTGACACGTATAGTGAAGTCCAGCGGTGGGGCTAGAAGTTCTATCCTGCTGCGTACTAGAAGCCTTTTAAGCCACTCTAGAGTGGCCGGGTCGACCCGTCTACTCCTATTTGAAATAGCTGAGTAGAGTTTCCTCGCGCGAGACAACACCTTCATCCACCCACTTCTTCTCCAGCTCCATCAGCTCCTCGGCAAACACTATGTCCTCGAGCGCTATCTCCTTAGCCCTTCTGTAGAGCCCCCGGTCGAACCGTTTATATAGCTCGTTTAGGACGAACCACTGCTTTCGGGCGTCCCTCTCAGCCATCTTCACTTTTTCCCTTTCAATTATCTCGCCTATGTCGTTCTGAACTGCTCTAGCCCTCGTGAACTCTATCCTGTGCGGGAGAACCCACCTGGAGAACTCGATTATGTCTTCGACGCCACATTTTCCGTCTAGCCAGGCCTTGGACTTCGCGAGCCTCATCAGGACTACCGTGGCCCTTTCACTGGGGCCCGTCGAGATCATGCTGCAGACGTCCCTTATGAAATGACAGCCCTCGCAGAGAGCTAAGGGTTTAACCGATGAATAATCGCGGTCTCTGACGCATGCTTGCAGGTCGCGTATCAGCATGTTTATGGCGCCTTTAACCTCTACGTCGAGCTCCACTTCGGCCACCTCTTTCCTAGCCTCCTGCAGCTGCTCGAAAGTTAGGACCTGGGGCATGCTGTTCACTAGGTCGCCCTCATATTTCTCAAGGAGGTTTTGTAGACGGAACTTCTCGCTGAGGGTGAGGGATTTAAGGTAGAGAGTTACGTCGAACCTGTCGTAGAACGGGGGCGGGTGCGTGAAGGTCGTTGGGTCTCTCGGGTTCTCGTTGGCTATGAGGACATAGTCCTTCACCTTCGACCTCTGGCCGTAGGCCCAGGCCTCGCCAAACTGCATCATGTGGTATATGCTTGCCGCAGTGTACGGGTTAAGCCTGTTAGCCTCGTCAAGCCCCTTGCCCTCCTTCTCGACAAACGCCGCCCAGAGAACCCTTTCAACCCCCTCCTTCTCAAGCGAGGGTATGTGTAGCCTTCCTACCACCTCGCCCCTCTTAACCTCCGACGCCCCCGAGACAACCACGAAGTCGTCCCCGAATATCCCTTTTAGAAACAGAAGCATCAGCGTCGATTTACCGAGCCCTCTTGGAGCCCTTATAAGTATTGTTGACCGCGGGTGAAGCAGGGCCATCACTGCGACGTGTATGGACTCCTCATTGCCCACGAACCGCGCCTTGACCTCTTCCTCCAGCTTCCGTATGTAGTCTTTATAGCTCAAAACTGTACACCTCCAAGCTCGATAAGCCTTAGGACGACTACTATAAGTAGTACTAGGAGCCCTACTATGACCGCCTTAAGTATGTTATTCACCCCTCTTA
>CAYSTQ010000132.1:0-5443 GCA_964433855.1 uncultured Thermoproteales archaeon | reverse complement strand
AGCCACCATATCTATACCTGGAGTTAGAGGGGAAGGTAGCCCCCGCCCTCAACACATCTCTACCTGGTGAAATCTACTCGATAACCCTCGGCTCCGGCGCCATAAGCATATACGTCAACCGGAAGACCGAAGGATACTTTGAGGAGATCTTTGCGAAGTACATCAGCGTCGGCAACGGGCTCTACGTCGGCCACGTCACCAACATGAGCAAGCTGCTAGGGCCCAAACACGACACAGGGATATACGTGGTCATAGGCTTCCGAAACGACACCATGGATCCAGAAACCCTCCAGAGGGAGGCTGAGGCCATAGCTGGCGGAGGGCCTCGCGGCCTAGAGAAAACGCTGGCAGACATGGGGCTCAGAAACGTAAAGGTGGACAGTATAGCCGATGTATGGCATGACAAGATCCAGGTTCACGAGGAAACCCAATCCGGCATAGTCAGGATAGTGGACTACTACAGGCTCCATGTTCAGGCCAACGTGGAGGCCAGCCTAAGGCCCCAGGACTACCCGGCCAGCCTTGCGAAGATGGTGAAACTGCTCGACAAACTGGCAAACATAGAGAATATGACCGCAGGCATTTTCATACTTTACAACGAGGTCGCCCACGGTGAGCAAGAGGGAAGCGAAACCGTTTTCCACGCGCAGTGGCTTGGTACAGGCCTAAGCTTTAAAGACGAGTTAAGGAAATGCCTGGAGAAGGCTGCTCCCGTCATAGCCGCGCTGCTCCGCGAGCTGTCACGAAGCTCCAGCACGCCTCTCATAAAGATGCCCCTTCCCGTCAAGGTGACGGGTGAAATAGTTGAAGCCGTGGAAAACTTACTACAGCTCCTGTCCCAGGTCACGCCTGAAACCGTAGAGATAAGATGCGGGCTCAGGCAGGATGATGCTTCCAAGCCCGCTGCCGGAACGCTGGAAATAAGCCTAAGGATCAGGAACCCCGAGGGAATCAACGGGACGAACAGGATACTCGGCCTCCTCGGGAAAACCCTGGACCCCATAGTCTCAGGAAACGTGAACCTTACCTTAGCGGTGGTCTGCAGCGGCACCCCTGTGCTCAGCCTACCCGAGGAGCCCAAGCCCAGATACGTCAGCGGAGGCGTCGTCGAATGGGTCAACGCCGATATCCTACCTAGGCTAGGCGAGATAAGAATAGCGGTAACTGGAGAGGCCAGTGGAAAAGAAGTCTACAGCCCTAAGCCATGGCTCATATTAAGTGTGCTGGCCGCCGCGCTGGCAGCAGTCACAACCGTCATTTTCATCAGGCGGCGCTCCAGCTCCTCTGAAACCCCCAAGTAGCCTGGCCCAGCCTTAAAAACGTTGGGCTGTCTACCGTCAGGCTACGTGAAAGTATTGGGGACCCATGTTTAAGGCTACTAGCCGGAGAATACATTCAGTATGGTAAACGTTACCTATATTGCCTCTACGGCACTAGGTCGTCCGGAGATGTTCATGAAAGTCTACAGGCCTGCCCGCACCCTCGTTAAAATGTTCATGCAGAAAGCCCTGGCTAGACGCGGTGTTCTCGAAGGAGCAAACCACAGGCGTAACCACCGGGGCAATTCCGGCTCCTAGCCTATTCTACAGCGATATATTTCCTCGACGAGCTCCATGGTTTTCACCGCGTCGGAGAAGCACGTCTCAGGCTCCACGTCCTCCCTTACACACTCTATGAAATGCCTATTCTCGTCATAGAACCCGTAGTACCTGATCCTGTTCCCGCTCCCGGCAGCCTCCTGCGTAGTTATAACCAAAGGCCTTTCAAGCCTCCTGCTCACTATCACAGCCCTGTCATCCGGGTCTACCGTGGCTGAAGCCCCCCTGGAGTGCATCTCAAACCTATGGATCCTGCCGCCAACAGCCCAGTTAGTTAGAAGGACCCCTACAGCCCCATTCCTGAATTTCACAATAGCGTTGAAAGCGTTCTCCCAATCAGCGTAGAACGAGTCTACAAGGCTAACCACGGACTTAACCTCACCCCCCATCCATCTCAGCATATCGACAGCATGTATAGCGTCGCAGGTAAGCACGTCTACAGCCCCCCTGTAGTATGGCGGCCGCCAGCCCAGGGCATGCTTATAAAACGTCGAGACACACTGAATTATAGGGCCATGCTTCTCAACCAGCCTTCTGGCTTTCCTGACCAGCGGTATAAATCTCCGGTTAAACCCGACCATTGTCCTACAGCCTCTCCTCTTAGCAAGCAGCGCCAGGCTCCTAGTCTGGTAGGCTGTGACGCCCGGCGGCTTCTCTACGAATACATCAACCCCGTACTCGAGACAGTCGGCCACCACGTCGTATAGGTGGTGTGGAGGCATAATGACGTAGACAGCGTCCAGCTCAACTCTCTCCAGCATGTCCACGTAGCTAGTGAACCTGTGTTTAACTGAGTATTTATCTCCCGTCGCCTCAAGCCGGGCCCTGTTAAGGTCACATATGGCCGCTATCTCTACATCAGGCATTGAGGCCAGCGAGGGGTAATGTACGGCGTTCGCGTGCGCGCCACAGCCTATAACCCCTATCTTAACCTTCATGCGCGCCACCTACTCAATCGGGAGGCTTGACAAGCCTCCGATAACTAGGGGGAGGCTCAACATATTTAACCATTAAACACCCAACTAAACCTTGATGAGATATGGGGGAGGACTTCACCCTATCCATATACAGCACCGTTGAAAGCACCGAAGCCCTGGCGAAAGACCCGCTTTACCGCCGTCTCCTCGTGAAACAAGCCAAGGCCGTCGGCTGCGAGAAAATATATCTCGAGAGCTTCAGGGGCAGGCTGATAGACGCTGAGCTTCTGGCTGAGGCTAAGAAAGCCATGGCTGGCGAAGGATTCGAGGTGGCGGGCGGCGTCTGCATAGGCGTCTGGGGCAGGGGCTTCGGCAAAAGGTCCGTTAGGCTGACGGGTGAGGAGGGGACCTGGGTCTGTCTAAGCGACCGCTCCACGCTTAAAGCCCTGGAGAGGATAATGGAGACCACCGCTAAGGTGTTCGATGAAATCCTGGTAGACGACCTATGGGTTAAATGGTGCTACTGCGACGACTGTATGTCGAGGTTTAGCAAATACCTGGGCTCCAGGATCAGCCGTAAGGAGTTCAACAAGAGGTTGCTCGACGGCGACACGTACCTGGAGGACGCATGGGAGAGACACTCCTGCCAGGTTCTAGCTGAGATATCGGAGAAACACGTCGTGAAACCCGCGAAACGCGTCAATCAGGGGCTAACCCTAAACCTGAAGCTCCCTGAATGGTACGAGCGATACCATCATAAAGGCTTAGACCCCATCATGCTTGCAGGAGTGTTCGACGGCCTATACGTAGGGACCGAATCAAGGGAGGGAACCTGGGTCTACGGTAGCTTCTTCGTAGCCCGCCTAGTAGAGGCTGAAACCGGCAAGCTGAAAGGCGTGTGGTTCGACACGCTCAACGGCTTCAGCGGACTGGCTATAGAGGTCGACAGGTTCATAGACCAAGCCTACATGAGTGCCCTGACAGGGGTTGACGAGCTGGTAATCTGGTGCGCTCCACACGTGCTAGAGGAAACTAGAAGCCTGCATATGGACAAGTTCAAGACCGAACGCCCATTCCTAGCGGACGCCTGGCTCACGGCCAGGGGGCAGCGTCCGCTCGGCATACCGATAGCGAAGCCTAGGGCACCCCACGCCGTAAACTCAGCTGAAAACTATTTAGCTGACCTGCTGGGCTGCATAGGTGTGCCGCTGACCCCGATAGCCGCCCGCGATGCAGCTAAGGCAGACGCAGCCCTAGTCACCGAGCATTCAGCCAACATGCTCGACTACCCTAAACTGATTGAGAAGGGCTTTAAGGCGGTCTTCACCTCGGGCGCCGTCAAACGCATAGTCTCCTGGAGGCCAGGTGATGAATGGCTTGATATGCTAGGCTTGGACAGGGACAGGCCTATAGCGGCAGCCACAGCCCATGTAAGGTCCTTCACAAACATAAGGGACGAGCTAAACTGGGTTTCAAGGGAGGGTCACCGTCTCCCAGGCGAGGCGCCGCTGGCGCCGCTGCTGAACGTGAAGGAATGCGAACCGATACTATACGCTTACTGGGGAGGCAGCCTATGGCCCGTGGTCTACAGACGCAGGTACGGTGACGGTACAGCCTATGTAGCCCTAGTCACCTCAAGCCCGCAGCACCTGTTCCTAGGCTACCCTGAAGTAGTCAGAGAGGCTCTACGGCTCGCGGTCTTCGAGGCAGCAGGCTTAGGCCTGTTCAAGACAAGATCGCCGAGGGAATGGTTCACCTACAGGCACTACGGAGGCCTGCAGAACATAGTCTTCATACCGCTGCGCGACTCGATAATCCTGAGAAACCTGAACAGGTTCCCTGTCTCGCTCTGGCTAGCCATAAGCGAGACCGTATACGGCGACCGCCCCCTCGAAATAGACGCGGAGAACGAGGATGGAGTATACAAGGTAAGGCTAGCCCTAGCCCCCAGGGAAACAAGAATACTAAGGCTTTAGCCAGCTTGGAACAGGCAGGTCTTTTTCAAGCACCACCTCTATTCCCGACTCTACCGACATCTGCACAGCTATACATGTCCGGAAAACCTCAAGTGTATCCGTGATCGGAATCGGCGGCTTACCGGTCTCAACCATTTCAACTATTTTTAAAATAGTGTTCCTGTAGAAAGCATACGTGTTCTCGACAGTCGCCGTATACTCCCAGCCTTTACCCGCTACGTGCACATACCAGACAGACTTAGGCAACCCCATATGGATCACGAAGGTCTTACCGTCAGCATAGCCGATCTCCACGATCGTGTGGTCACCACGCTCATGGGCGAAAACCGAGCATATCCCCGCCCCGAAAACCGCCGACAGTATCTCAACTGCATGTATGCCGTAGAGAGTGTTTTCAAACCTGAAATCACCTGGAGCCTCAATGTAACCACCCCAAACATCCCTCTTCGACGATACAGCCTTCTTAAGAGGCTCAAGCTCAACAGCATACCTGAGTGCTGACGTCGACATTAGAGGCGTCCCGTATTTAACCGACAGCTCAACCATCCTGTAGGCGTCAGAGACCGAGGGCGCAAAGGGCTTATCCACGAAGGTCGGCACTCCGGCCTCAAGGAACGGCCTAGCATACTCTAGGTTATGGTCAGGAAATCTCGTCAAAACAAGCACGCCGTCCACGGTACCAACCATGTCCTCAGGCTTCTCAACGAGCTTCATGCCGTACTCCTCAGCTATCCTCTCTGCCTCCCCCCGTTCCTCTCCCCATAAGTAGTCTATCCTAGCCCCCTCGATTTCTTCAAGACTTCGGGTAAACCTGGAGAACCCCCTAACACATCTCTCGCTAAACCCATTCAGAAAACACGCAAACGTTGGAAGATGGGATGTCTTAGACCATACAGCTCCAAGCGACAGCTCACCCATGCCAGCTCCCCATCCACTAACCGCCTACGTCATA
>CAYSTQ010000131.1:0-5447 GCA_964433855.1 uncultured Thermoproteales archaeon | reverse complement strand
AGACGGGCTTTCCTATACGGTTACAAAGATGGCTTAATAGCCATTGACGATAGGGGAGACCCGATACCTTATCCTGAAGCTCTTCTAGAGCTTGACGATGGAGAGACTATTTCTCTCAACGGGGATATAAACGGGCTTATCAAAATGAAGGGGAAAAGGGGGATACGCGGAATAACTTTAGTGCCTCCCTTGACAGGCGAGAACGCCGAAACAACCAGCTGTAGAAAGGCTGTAGTATGGAATCCTTTTCCCTGGGCTGTATTTAACAGGGGATATTTATGGAGAGGATCATAGTATTTATAGGATTGTTGATTTCATGTTTACTAGCTCTTAGTTATCTGTTTTCGTTTTCAAATTTTAATAGTTATTTAGAATATAATAATATTTACAGAAAAATACGTTTTCTAAATCGCATCAACGAGCTAAACGGCTATAGTATTAATATCATTGATTCCTGGAGTGAAAACGTTACTCTGGTGTTAGACCTAGGAAGTATACAATTTAATTTTTCTCTACCTATATCGTACTTCGTCCTTGAAGGACACAGTATTCCAGAAAAACCAGAGTCTGCTCTTAACAGCCAGCTAGCGACCTTGGTTATAGATAAAAATAGTTCCTATGTAAGAACTTTCATTAAAATAGAGCTGAATAGAGGAAAACCGTCTATCCTAACGATTACGGCTTTAGCTATAAGCAAAAAATCATTTAGGAAAGGATTCTATGTTGAAGTTACGGGTTTGAGACGGTTATTTCTAGCTGTTTCAGGAAATCATTTGATTTTGAAGACCCAACATGATGATTATATGGAATTTTTAAATCTATCATCTATTCTAATAATTATTAATGTATATGAGGTATTTATCTATGAATTTTAGTTATCTAGTATTTTTATTTATAACCATTTTACTAATCGAGGCGTTCATCGGATTTGTAGGAGAACTAAGAGATGCATACTCTAGGTTAATAGACAGGCACAAAGCAATCTATGTCAGAAACATGATTAGGCTAGCATATTTATCTTCAGGAGATGGCGCATGTTTGCAGCTCGAGTTTCCATATCCAGTATATATAAATAATAGTTTTATAATTGTGGGACAAGCCGCTGTCCAGCATGATCTACCGTTAGTTGGCGTAGCGCGGGGATACGCGGTGAATATTCGTTGCGAAAAAGGCGTCGTCAAGGTATCGGGAAAAGAATAAATCTATCTGGTTAATGATTCAGAGGGGTTAACTATGGTGAAAATACTAGTTTTCGGAGCTCATCCAGACGATGAAACCATAGGCATGGGGGGAACCATAGCTAAGCTCGCCGAGGTAGGCTATGATGTGTACGTTGTAACGTTTTGTTGGAGTGAAAACGGAATATGGGAGGAGACGGGATATTCTAGGGTTGAGTGGCGGGACAGAATCAGCTATATGAGGCGAGATGAGGCCCTTAACGCTGATAGGGTTCTAGGAGTTAGGAGAAGGATAGGACTAGCTAGACCTACGCAGGGCGTCGTTAACGATAGGGAGACTTATCAGGAGATCGTCAGGATAATTAGAAAGAACCGCCCTGTAGCCATTTTTACTCATTACTACGAGGATAAACACAGAGATCATAGAGCTGTCTCTAAAATAGTGGAGGAGGCATGGTGGAAGGCTTCTGAGAACGTGTTGGTTGACTTTGGAAAGCCTTGGCGAACCCCAGTACTTTTCTTTTATGAGATTATGGAGCTGTTTACTCATCCTTCACATGTGGAAGATATAACCGGAACTCTTGAGACGAAGCTTAAAGCCATGCAGGAATTTAAATCGCAGCTTCCGGTGTTGCCAAGGATACTGGATTACATAAGAGGCTTAGCCATGGCACGGGGGGCTATTATAGGAGCCCGATACGGTGAGGCTTTTCTCAACTCACATTTCATTCCAAGCATTGGAATACTTGATATATTGGATAAGGCAGAGAGCGAAATGGGCTAAGAGTTTATTATATCCATTTATCATTCTCTTAGTCGGTGGGCTGATAATGGTTAAGGTGAACCTAGCCTGGCTATACGCTATAACCAAGTATGGTTATCCACCGTCTATAGAGAACATGCTTAAAGCCATGGATGACGCCGCTAGACTTGGCTTCAAAGCGTTGGAACTTGAGGTTTACACAGAACGTAACTTGATCGAGGTAGAGAGAAATAAGGAGATGTTAAAGGAGAAAGCAGAAAGCTTAGGACTTGAAATTGTTAATGTAGCAGCTATATTTCCGGAGCTCGTTTCTCCGGATCCAGATATTAGGGAAAGAGGGTTGGAGTTTTTTAAACGTACCTCCGAGCTAGCAACGTATTTCGACGCTTCTATGACGCAGACGGACACGTTTACTCCTCCCATTAAATTTATCGGGCCAGCTCCCTATTCTAGCGCTATTGTGTTTGGTCAGAAATTTAAAGCAGTTATAGATCATTCCTTCTCGTGGCGTAAATTCTGGCGAATGCTAGTAGAAGTTATGAGAAAAGCTTCTCAGATAGCGGAGGACTACGGTCTTCTATTCGTTATAGAGCCTAGAGTGGGAGAGACTATAAGTAACAGTGACGCTATGTTGAGGCTTTTGGATGAGGTGTCCATGGATAACTTCGGCGCGGTTCTGGATACTGGACATCAGCACGCTGCTAAAGAACTTATACCTTTATCAATTGAGAAGCTGGGCGAGAAAATAATGTATGTACATGTGTCTGACAATGACGGGCGTGACAACTATCATTGGGCGCCTGGCCGCGGCACCATTGACTGGGATGGCGTTTTTCGGGGGCTTAAAAAATTCGGTTTTAAAGGCCCTATAGCCGTAGATGTGGGTGGTCCGGATATAAGGAATAGACTTGACGAGGAAACCATGGAAGCTAGAAGGTTTATAGAAAAGATGGTTTCTGAATATGATTTATAGGTGGTTTGTCAATGGAGGTTTTAGAGATTATTAGAAGACGGCGAAGCATACGTAGGTATAAACCAGATCCGGTTCCTGAAGATAAGCTCAGGAAAGTTTTGGAGGCGGCGAGGCTGGCACCTTCCGCAGCCAATAGGCAACCTTGGAAATTCATAGTAGTTAGGTCTCCTGAGGTTAAAGAGATGCTGAAAGAGGCTTATCCAGCTTCATGGTTTATTTCAGCGCCTGTGATCATAGTGGCCTGTGCCTTACCTAGGGAGGCCTGGGTTAGAAACGATGGAGAAGAATATTGGAAGGTCGACGTAAGTATAGCAATGGAGCATTTAGTTCTTGAGGCCGTGGAGGAGGGGCTGGGCACCTGCTGGATAGGCGCTTTCGATGAGGAAGCTGTTAAAAAAGTTTTAGGCATACCGCATGATGTACGGGTTGTAGCAATGACACCACTTGGTTATCCAGCGGAGAGTAAGGAACCTGTTAAGGATAGAAAATCTCTTGATAAAATTGTTAGTTATGATCATTGGTGACTATGAACATTAAAATTTACTTTATTACTTTACTTTATTGTATTTAAATGTTGTATTTATTGCATGCCAGTAGCCCTCCGGTGTCCCTATGTCGACCACATAAGAGTTTTCATCAAGCTCAACCGCGTAGACATCATAACCGTCCATTATAAGTCGCTTTATCGCATCAGTTAATTGTAATTCCCCGTTTTCACTAACGGGAGTTTTTCTAAGAGCTTTGAAAATATAATGTCTAAACATGTAAATTGGGACTATGGCTAGATTAGTAGGCGGCCTTTTAGGTTTTTCAATTACATCGGTAATCTTCAGTAAACCACCTACCTCTTCGCAAAGGGCTACACCGTATTTGTGTGGTTCCTTGACTCTTTTAAGAAGTAAAACAGCGGCCGCATTCATTTTACCCATTATCTTATCCATACAGAGAAGCGGATTATTGTTATTTATCACGTACATGTCACCTGCATGAACTATAAATTTTCGTTGTCCTATTACCTTTTCAGCTCTCAAAACAGCATCACCAAATCCTAATGGCTTGGGCTGATTTAACCAGACCATTACCGAGTTCTCTATTTTCCTGTAAAATTTTTCAAGATCTTTTCTTGCATTATCTCTAGATTTTTCGGTTAAATAACTAAGGAAATCATAGTCTGGTGTAAAATGATCCTCTATAGCGCGTTTACCTCTACCTATTATAAAGTAGAACTCTCTTACACCGAAATCAAATAAAGACTCATATATAACCTGAAGCAGTGGTTTGAAAGCTAGCCCCGTTTCAGACCGCGTAAATATAGGTAGCATTTCTTTAGGCATCTCCTTTGTAGCGGGAAGAAGCCTGGTACCTAACCCGGCAGCCGTTATAATTGCTGGATACAACATCATTCACCTTCCAAATATTTGTTTAGAACACGTGTCGCCTTTTCTAAGGCCAGACCATGAATTTCAAGTATTTTAAACTTGTTCCTCACGCCTTTGACTATTAATATATCGCTCTGGGAAACCCCTAGCTTTTTACTTAGAAACTTTATTAACTCCCTGTTAGCCTCTCCTTTTCTAGGCGGAGCCTTCAACTCTACCTCTATAATATCATTAGCCTTAACTATTCTGGTTTGGCGTGAGTTAGGTATAACATGAACTTTAAGTATTATCTTATTATTGATTTGTTTAATATATTTTATATCCATTTTAATCTACCCTTATCAACCGATAATCAAGACGGCCTAAGCCTATTTCAACAGCCCTTTTTAACATTGCCCTCCAATCAGGCTTACCATGAGCTTTAGCGAACCTCGACGGAGGATATTCGTTAAGCACAACAAATTTATCTGCCCCAGGAGCCACAGCGCCCAGCTCATCAACGGCTGATCCTGGCAAACCAGCTGACTGATTTACTAAATCTATCGATGCCTTGTCTATTGCTACCGGATCTCTTGAAGCCATTATACCTATGTCCGGGACTATTGGCAGGTCGCCAAAAGCAAAGCAATCGCAATGGGGAGTGATATTGTAAAGCATATTTATATAAGCCACCTTCTCTTTTCCGACCATGTTTATGACGGCTGCCGCTGCTTCAGCGATTAACGCTGATAACTCAGTATTTTCCCTATGCATCTCGCTCCATCCAGTTATAGCGTTTTGCGGGCAAATGCTCCAACAGCCACATCCCCATAAACACTTATCCTGATTTATTACCGCTTTTCCATCAACGAGATCTATGGCTTTTACTGGACAGAATTTTACACATATGCCGCAACCATCACATTTACTAGGCTTAACCTCCGGTTTAACCGCCAAATGTAGCTCTGCCTTGGTCTGCTTAGTTACACAGCCGACACCCAGGTTTTTAATAGCACCGGCAAAACCCGTTCTGGGGTGTCCCTTCCCATGAGCTATAGAGATCAAAACATCTGCCTCAGCTATTACACTCGCTACATATACCTCTTTTAACCTATAGTTTCCCTTTAATGTTACTTTTACTCCCGAAAACCCCTTTAAACCATCAGCCACTGTCA
>CAYSTQ010000130.1:0-5452 GCA_964433855.1 uncultured Thermoproteales archaeon | reverse complement strand
AAGAGGAGCCGTGCCGCTCTCCTCAGCTTTGAAGAAGGTACTCTATTCGGCATATTCATTCAGCCTCAAGAGCACGATGATCGAGTAATAGGCCTGGTCATCTCCAGGCCTAACTACGTAGTACTTGTCCTCCAGAGGGTCATATGTGATGCTCACCTTTCCCTCAGATGCCAGACACGCTAAGGCGTACGCGTTAAGATATGTTTCAAAACAGCTCTTCCCTCTAACCACATCATAGTAATCGATCCTTTCAACCCGTCTGAAAGCATGCATGACCCTTTTCATAACTGTTCGAAGAGCTTTCTCCAAACTACCGTTTGAGATCATCTGCATACTGACGAGATCCTTCAAGCTAAGCCTCCGGGCTTCACCTTCAGAGGCTTCGGGAAGCCTATAGAGCCTTCTATCTCTAAGGTACTCCAGGGAACGGATAAGCAAGGCAAGAGTAACCTGTTCCAGCTCGACTATAGGATTCCATGCGTTAAGCAACTCAAGGGTAAGATCTATCTTGTCCATGGTTCTAAGCTTAAGCAGGGCTATCAGCTGGCCTATGAGAAGTGTTGTAGATCTTTCTCTAACCCACTCTTCCTGTCTCAGAACTACGTCGGCTAGCCTTGAAAGAATTTCGCTGTCGAGCTCGAGATCCTCATCCTTGATCATCGGTAGCAGTAGAGAGAGCTCGTCAAGTAGCCGTCTCACGTTTATTTTAAAAGGGTCTGGAGACGCCTTCTCCGTTTCAACGATCTCCTCAAGGAGTTTTCTAAGTCTTACACTGACTGACAAGGCATTCATCCCCCAACCCTTGATGCCTGGGAAGCCATCCTGACCTTCTGCACAAATATTATGTTGGCCTTCGGAGGAAGCCTACGCAGGGGCCCAGGAGTTATTACCAAGTACTGAGTCTCAGGGTTTTCCGCTGCCAGGTCAAATATTATGTTCAGAATGAGATCTCTGTTTCTCGGATCCATATGAACATCGAACTCGTCGACTGCTCTAAGCGGCGACCTAACCCTGCTCTGGAGGGCGAGAAAGAAACACATGACTGCTACGGTTCTTTCCCCACCGCTATGCATATAGGGATCAAGCGGCGCTGGCTCAGACCCGGGAAAGCCAGCCGTTATCTCGAGCCCAGCCTTCTCCACGTCATCGATCCCAACCACTCTCACACTCCCTAAAGCCCCGAGCCTTCCCAGAAAGTCCCTATACGCCATGTCTACATCCCGGATCACGGCTGAGAGCTTCTCCCTCCACAGAGAAATCCTCTTTTCAAGCTCTTCAAGAATTCTTCGCCTGTTAGCCTCCGCCTCTTTAGCCCTAGAGGCTAGCTCCTCAAAGGCAGAACTGTATTTCGCATACGCCTCCTCCACATTAGGGGGAACCTCGCCAACGGAGGCGAGCTCTAGCTCAACCCTCCTAAGCTCCTCATCAATATCGTTCACAGGCCGCATCGTTTCAAGCCTCTCACCCAGATCCCTAGCCTTAGACGTCAACTCTCTTACTCTCAACCTCAGCCGTCGTTCACGCTCTAATAGAGATTTTAGTTCACGCTCCTTAACCTCAAGACGAAACTCCAGAAGCCGGGCGTCGGCCTCAGCCTCAACCAGGGCCTCCCAAACATTCCTAAGCCTAATCAAGCCTTCCCTCACGGATAGCTCGCCAGCCAGCACAGCATCCTCAAGTCTTTGCAGCGTTCCGCGTAGCCCAACTTTGCTCTCCACAAGTTTCGCCAGCTTCTCCTTATCCGTCTTAATGCTGGCTTTAAGCCCGTCGACCTCGGCGCGCAGCCTAGCTAGCTCCTCCTCAGCGTCCCTAACCTGCGCCCATGCACGCTCCCTCTTTAGGAGGGCTAGTTGTCCCTCAAGCTCCCTCTTCCTAAGAAACCTTTCATAGGCCTCCCTCCAGTACTCGAGCGACTCAGACGCCTTGGCTAAAGCCTCGCGAAGATCCTTCTCCCTCTCCCTGGCCTCCTCCAGCCTCCTCATAGCCGAGGCTATTCTCTCCCTGTAGCCCTTTAATCCAACAGCGTCCTCAAGCATTCTGAGCTTCTCCTGCGGGCTTAGAAACACGAACTCCTCAACCATGTTCTGGTGCATGACTATAAGCATGTTGTCCGGGTTTAGCCCGACCCTGCTGAGATACCTGTATGCCTCAGCTTTAGGAACAGCCCTGCCGTTAACCTCATGCCAGTACTCCCCGTCCCGTCTAAGATACCTGGTGAAGTACACTTCATCACTTCTAAACCAGGGAAGAGGCCTTTTACCTTTAACCGGCCTGTTGTCGAGAACGACCGTCACCCTAGCCATGTCCTCCCCGCGGCGTATCAGGTCGCTTAAACGCCTGCCCCGCTCAGTATACGTTTGGCCGAGGGCGACGGCTATTCCGAGCAGTATGCTCGACTTCCCCGACCCGTTAGGCCCAGTTATTATATTAATGCCAGGGGACAGGGGAAGTCGAGCATACTTATACGACATGAAGTTCTCCAGTATCACCTCACGTATATGCGCTGGCAACTCAACCGCCTTAAACCGAAACTATATATCCGCTTGTTATAAATCAGTTTCCCTTTAGAAAAGGTTATCAGCCGTCCGGGGACATATATATCCATGGTGCTTCCCTTTAAGCTGTTTGAGCTAACAGAGCCGTTAAGCCTCGAGGAGATAGCCCACAGAATCAAGGGGTTCAGACTAGAGGAAGTGGCTGAGGTTGGGAACAGGGAGGTTGAGCTTGGCTCTAGAGTCCGAGAGCTAGGTAGGCAGGGAGAAGCCCTTCGCGGGGTTTTCGAGGAAAGCTTCCTAGTAACCCTAAAATATCGTGGAGAGGAGTATAAAGTGCCTATATCAGTTGAGACGGTATTCGAGTTCTATCCTTACACGGATAGAATGATGTTAACGGTGGCTGCTAAGAAAGCTAGGGCCAACAGAGTAGCGGCGCAGCTCTCCTCCATATTATCTGCTAGAAAAGACGCCGTAGCTGAGGCGCAGATAACGGCGGAGACCCTTAGACAGCTACATGAGAGCCGGCCTGGGGCAACAAAGGTAATATTCTTTGACGGGGTCAGAATACCCGGAGTAGACAAATTCTCTCTGTACGGGGAGCAGCTAGCGGACACTAGCCTTTACCAGGAATACCTTAAGCTCGGCAATATATGGTATGTTGTATTTGAGCTAGAGGAGAACTTGGTTGTAGGCGTCACGAGGAACTGCGTAATCACAATATTCTCCAAGATGGGGCTTGACGACGGCTTTGAAGTAGTCAGAGAGAAAATAGTGCCGTTAACAACCCCGTATTCCACTTCAGAGCGGTAAACAAGTTATTAAACGAACACCGGAAACACATCACTGGTTTGCCAGGGAATGTAAGGCCGTGTCTGAAGTCTGAGGAGATGTGAAGAGACGATGCCTGGCGAGGTTAGGTCTGAAAACCGCTTAAATCCTGGTAAGGATAGATTATAGTGGTGATAGAATGGGGGATGACATGCTAAACATAGTTTTAATAGCTATAGATACTCTTAGAGCCGACCATTTAAGCTGCTACGGTTATCCGGTTAAAACCTCGCCGACGCTGGACAGGATAGCCTCCGACGGCGTGGTGTTTGAGGAGTGCATAGCCCCGGGAATACCGACGCATCCAGGCTACACCACGATATTCACGGGCATGCATCCGTTAACGCATCAAATAGTGTGCCACGGAGGAAACCTCCTGCTTAGCTGGAGCATTAAGACTATCCCTGAGATGCTTTATCCGAAGTATTTCACCGCTGCTGTAGATAACCTGGTTATGACGAAGGGGCTATGGTTCATAAGAGGGTTTGAGGCCTACCTGTACCCGGGAGGAGCAACTGTGATTTCCAGAGGGGCTAAGGTCAGCGGCGAAGCCGTTACGGATAAAGCTATAAGGTTTCTCAGGGCATGGGGGGATGGAAGGCTCGGCCGTAAACCCCTGTTCCTTTTCATACATTACTGGGATCCTCATACACCCTATCTTCCGCCACCTGGGTTCAGGGAGAAGTTTTACCGTGGAGGCGGCACTAGGCTGAGACCGCTCCTGGAAGAGACCAGATGGGGAAGAATGTTGCTTAAAACCAGGTGGATCCAGCAACTCATGTCCGAGGGGCATGACGAGAAGGAGTACGTGGACTCATTATACGACGAGGAGATACTGTACGCTGACTGGTGCATCTCCAGGCTTGTTGAAGAGCTCGAAAGACTTGACATCTACGATGAAACCCTCTTGATAATAACGGCTGACCATGGGGAGGGGCTTGGGGAGAACAAGGTGTACTATGACCACCACGGGCTTTACGAATGGGATATCAGAGTCCCCCTTATAATGAGATGCCCCAGAATGTTGCCGAAGGGCAGGAGGATACGGGGGATAGTGACGCATGAAGATATAGCCCCGACGATGCTCGACGCTGCAGGGATAGCCCCGCCGTACCGGATGGATGGGGTCTCCCTGTTGCCCATTATCGAAGGAAAGGCTGAGGCCAGAAGCTTCACGATATGTGTCGAAAACACGAGGATGAGTAAAAGGGCTATAAGAACCAGAGAATGGAAACTTATAGAGACGCTTAGACCCGATGTGTATGGAAACCCTGCTGGCCATCTAGAGCTTTACAGCTTAAAGAGAGGAGAGAATGAGAACCTAGCTGAGGATAAGCAGGACACGGTCGGAGAACTTATGATGCTGATGGAGAAATGGTACAGACAAAAGCTCAGCGGTAGGCCTGACCCCTTAGCCGTCCAGCCGATAAGCCTCCCAATACCAGAATAGATATATTCGCTGACGCCTAAATATTAACTCATGGAATACGTTTCTTCTCCTGAACCCGTTTCCCCAGACTCCCTTCTCCGCCACGTTCTCGCAAGGGCTATAGACATTAACGAGGTTGAAATACCTGTAGTCAGGAAAAACAAGTATCTTGGAGTTGTAGACCTCAGGCCCTACATGCTTCCCTCAACCGAGGTTTTAGATACAAAAGTTTCAAACATAATGGTTAAGTATCCCGCTCTGGGAAGAGACGAGTTTACCCCTGCGGACGGCATGTCGCTCATGGCGGCAAGCGGGGTAAGAGGTATACCGATAACAGCCCCTAAGCAGGTGTATGAAGGCATGTTCTATCACTTTAACGCCCTAGCCTATTTAAGAGACCAGGGATTCGGCAGAGACATCAGCGCCGCTCAGATAATGAGAACCGAGATACCGTTTATAACGCCTAACGACCCTCTCTCCAAGGCTGCAGCTGTAATGCGGAGAGTTAAAGCCGCAAGAGTGGTCGTGGTCGAGGCGGACAACACGGTTAGGCCCGTCGGCATACTTACACGAACAGATCTGCTGAGGATACTGTTTAAAACCGAGAAGTCCCGGGTCAGCTTCGGAGAGGTTTCAGGTGAGAAATACCGTTTACTAGCCAGAAGAGTTAAAGACTACATGTCCACCAGGCTTGTGACCA
>CAYSTQ010000129.1:0-5538 GCA_964433855.1 uncultured Thermoproteales archaeon | reverse complement strand
TGATGACTATATGTGTGTTTCCTGGAACTCTTGCCTGACAGATCTAAGGCTAATCATGTTCAACCTACCTAATCTATAAATCGGTTTTTCTGCGCTATCTGTAAAAGAAAGACTTAGCCTTATTTAGACAGGGATGTTTTATGACAACACTGATATGGATATTCACGGCTAGATGCAACCTAGCCTGTAGGCACTGCTATGTAGCCCCAAGGCTAACAGGTCTAGGCGAGCTCAGCTTAGACGAGAAACTCCGGCTGCTGAGAGAGGCCTGGGATGCAGGCGTTGACCACGCGGGTTTCAGCGGCGGAGAACCCATAATACATCCTCACTTCATGGAGCTGGCTAGGGAGGCCTTCAGGCTAGGTATGACGATGAGCCTCGTCACCAACGCTATTGCCTTAAAAACGGATATTGCCAAGGAACTGGCCAGGCTGGATGCTCATGTCTACGTCAGCCTTGATGGAACCAGGAGGGCGCATGAACTGCTTAGGGGCATAGGCACATGGGAGAAGGCGTTAAAGGGGCTGGAAGCTTTGAAGAGGGCGGGGGTTAGTTGCTCGACGGTAATGGCTGTGTGGAAACGTAACTTTAGAACCGTGGAGGACTATCTAGAGCTAGTTAACGGCCTAGGCCTAGACTGGGCAGCTATGATACCCGTTATGGAGGCTGGAAGGGCGAAAACGGCTGGCCTAGCCGTTAACGCCAAGGAATATCTTGAAGCGGTTAAACGCGGCGCCGGGAAGGCTGAAGAGCTCGGGATAAGGCTTTCCCTCTGGTGCACTCCTTTCGCCCCAGTGGCGGTAGATAGCCCAAATATCTCATACTGGTTCTGTAGGCCCAGCAGAACGGTCGACGTGGACCCAGCCGGTAACATCCTGCTCTGTGACGTCCTAGACTTTAGAATTTCAAACGTTAGGAAAGGTTTTCGCGAGGCGATCCGCGAATATGAGAATCATCCTTTGACAAGGCTTGTAACCAATCCTCCTAGGCTTCCTGAGCCGTGTAGAGACTGCCCCGTCTCCAAGCAATGCCGGGGAGGATGCTATGCGCGCTCATACATAACCTATGGGTCGCTGTCCGGGCCAGATCCGCTGTGTCCACGCGTAGCGGCCGCTGCCTCACCATATAGCTTTAGGGAAAAACGTTAGGGAGCAATTGCTGTGACTAAGGCCGGTTAATTACTCTATGGCTAGAGCACTTATGGAGAATGGTAACCGTCACTGCTCTTAAAATCCTAACTATTCAATATATAAAGCTTAAATAGGTTAGAAGGAAGCATGTCTAAAGCCCAAACTATATAAGCCTTACCCATATTTAAAATTCGGGTGATGCCTAAATGTTCTGGCGCAGGGAAGGCTCTAAGGAGGGCTATCCGGTCGAGGAGTTTAACGGCGAGAAATATTATGTTGTGCCGCCGGAGGAGGTTGCCAGGCTGGAGGGGCGGCGGGTCAAGTTCGAGGGCGTGGTTGAGGGCAAACCGGTTATAGAGGTCTTCGGAACCGGCTGGCCCTGGAGCATCGAAACCTACGTTGAAAAGAATCATGCGCACCGAACCCTCATCAAAGTATCCGGCGTCACAGTGGTTTTCCCTGGGATCGCCCTGTTTAAAGCCGGGGAGAAAGTGGTCGTTTACGGGATGGTTAAAGGCGGCGAGGTCGAGGCCTTAACGCTGGAAAGCGAGCAGGCTGTTTTCCTCAGGCGTTAAAAGACGCTGTATTGCCCTAAACCTGTATGGTGGCTTCCACAGAGTTGTTAGAATGAATAAAGGGGGCTAGCCACTTACTAAAAATAAAAACAAGGAATTATGGGGATAGCTCTATCATCTTGTACAGTAGCTCAGCTCCATTGCTCATGCTCAGTTTGACGGAGTCAAGCGTGAACTTGGATCCCGTTAGCTCCGAGTTCGATATGACAGCTATTTTCAGAAACGGTACTCCGAGCCTATAACACGTCAACCCGAAGCCGTAGGCCTCCATCTCCTCAGCATCCGTGTTCAGGGCCTTCCTTATCTCGGTTATCAGGGTAGCGTTAGCCGTCCATAGGTCTGATGAGGCTATTGTGCCAACCACTATCTTCGGCTTCCTGGGGGTCCCGGTTGGCAGAAGGTTGCCGGGAACCTCAGGCAGCTCTATCTGTTCAGAGGCGTTTCTGGCCAGTTCCACAAGCCACGGCGTACTGTTTAAGTATAGGAACCTGTGTCTGGTGCCGTTCGACCATGTTATCCCTAGCCGCAGAAACCTGTAGTCAGTATAGCTACCGTATCTTCTAGCTCCATAATTGACTATTTTCGCCCCGATGACCACGTCTCCTAGGTCCAGCGACGGGTTGTGGGCTCCGGACGTTCCTATGTTGACGGCCCATTTAAGGTTGAAAAGGGAGACCATGGCTAGGGTTGCGGCTGCGGCGGCCTCTTCGCCGATGCCGCACAGGGTTACTACGACCGGCTTCTTCCTTATGGTTCCCAGCATGAAGAGGAACCCGTATGCTGTAACGTTTCTCTCGCTGACGAACTCTCTGAGCACGGGTTCAGCCTCGAGAGACATCGCTATGACTATGCCTATCCTGGGTGTTGGATCGTAGAACACTCTCCTGTAAACCAGGTCTTCAAGGGCGTCAGCGATTTCCGAGGCGACTACACAGCATTTCCTGGTTGCTGAAACCTGGTTTTTCAGCTCGTTTACCTTTGAGGAGAGGTCGGCTAGCTTGTGCGCCGTATCTAACGCTGTTAAACTCATGTATGCTGTTAAACCGGTTGACAGAAGGGTTAGGACCAGTACCAGCGTTAACAGGTACTCTGTCCTAACGGTCAAGGCTACCACCACCTGATCCGGTGGGGACTTATTGTAGTGAATATATAAATTTTACCTAGAAAACAAGCCTTTTAAAGTCGATTTTTTTAAACAAATATTTAAAAAATGCTCAACTCCAAGGGGCCTGAGGCTGAACGCCATTTATAGAAGACTTAGGCCTTGCCATCCGGTGGGCTGAAAATGTTCCTAGAGTAGTTCACACTGTTTCAATAAGTCGTTATTAAGCCCTTTAAACAGGGTTGAGGTTTTAAAAGCTACTGACAAGTTCACGATGACAACAGGTTCTTTTCGACAACCCCTTCCTTCATCACGAGCTTTACCCTGTCAACGTCTTGAAGAACTCTTATGTCCTTGACCGGGTCTCCGTCAACAATTATCAGGTCGGCTAGCTTGCCCGGCTCCAGGGTTCCCGTCCTGTCCTCTAGACCGCAGGCCTTAGCGCCGTTCCTAGTGGCGGCAACTATGGCGTCCATTGGACTGAACCCACAGAACCTAACCAGGTTCTCCAGCTCGACAGCGTTTCTCCCGTGTTTAAGCAGCGGAGAGCCGCAGAAGTCCGTGCCCATGGCTATGGTGACCCCCTGCTCATACAGCCACCGTATGTTCTTCACAACTTCCTTCCATGTCTCCTTAGCTTTTTTGACACCCCACGGTGGCATTCCAGCCTCTTCGCCGTGCTCAACTATCTGCCTATGTATCGCCAGGGTTGGCACGAAGACCACGTCCCTCCTCCGGGCCAGCTCCACGACCTCTTCATCCGGGTAGAAAGCGTGATCTATGGTGTAGACCCCAGCCTTTATAGCGTTCTTCATCGCCTGGGTACCTTGGCAGTGGGCTGTGACGAACGTGCCGACTTTAGCCGCCTCCTCAACTATAGCCTTTATCTCCTCGATGGTGAACTGGGGGTGTTCCGGCCTGTCTCTCTGGCTCAGCACGCCGCCTGAGGCACATATCTTTATGAAGTCAGCCCCCTGTCTCAGGGCGAGCCTCGCAGCCTTCCTGCACTCGTCGACCCCGTCGCATATCAGGCCGCCGAAGGGGCCGCTCCAGTCCTTAACCCATTTTATCGGCAGATAGTGTGCATCGCCATGGCCGAAGGTCTGGCTCAGCACAGGGCCTGCCGAAAGTATTCTAGGCCCTTTAATAACTCCTTCTTTCACCGAGTCGCGAAGATATATGCCGCTCCTACTCCCACAGTCTTTAATAGTTGTGAAGCCTGCCTCCAGCAGAGCCCGTACGTCGTTCACAGACCTTATAAGCCCCATTGGCCAGGGCCTAACCAGTCTTTCCTCCAGGAACCTGTCGGTCTTCATGCCTGCCAGGTGTAGGTGACTGTCTATAAGGCCGGGCATCACCGTCATGCCTGACACGTCCATTTTCTCGGCTCCAGCAGGCACGCTGACGCAGTTGGCGGGCCCCACCGTTTTTATAGTGTCTCCCTCCACGAGAATGACAGCGTCTTCAACCGGCGGCCTCCCGGTACCATCTATCAGGGCAGCCCCTACGATAGCCTTCAAGGCCAAGCCTAGCCACCTCCGGAGGGCATGTCACCCCGTCTATTTAAGAGTTTAGTATAATTCTCCTTGACCACGCCTTTAGCCATGGATGGTTAGCCTTGTTTATCCATCATGTTTAAATCAAAGTCCTGGCTGCTGGAAGCCTATGTTAGGCTACGTGGCCAGGCGGGTTGCGGTCGCCATACCTACAGTATTCGCCGTCGCCACAATACTCTTTTTCGCCGTTAGAATGGTTCCGGGAGATCCTGCAGTGTACCTGCTGGGGGACATGGCCACGCCTGAGAGGGTGGCGGTGCTTAGGGCCGAGCTCGGGCTGGATAAGCCCCTGTACCAGCAGTACATAGACTTCATGCTAGGTGTGTTCAGGGGCGACTTCGGCCGGTCCTTCTCCAATGGCATGCCGGCGATGGCAAGGGTTCTAAGGGCCTTCCCCTATACTTTCGAGCTAGCCGTAGCCGGCACGCTTATATCCCTGGCTATAGGCATCCCGCTAGGCGTGGCAGCGGCGGTTAAACGTGGCAGCCTGGCCGACGTGTTCGCAACGGGACTCGCCACCCTAGGGGTCTCAATCCCAGTTTTCTGGATGGCCCTCCTGCTCATCGAGTTCTTCTCGGTCAGGCTGGGCCTGCTCCCGGTGACCGGTGTCGGGGCTAACCCTGTAGATAAGTTACGCCATCTAATGCTGCCCGCCTTCTCCCTCGGCCTCGGCATGGCTTCCGTCGTAGCCAGGATGACGAGGTCGGCGATGCTGGAGGTCCTCGGGGAGGACTATATAACGGCAGTGAGGGCGAAGGGTGCGCCGTGGAGTGTAGCTGTCTTCAAGCATGGGTTGAGAAACGCCCTTATACCGGTCGCCACTGTGGTCGGTCTCAACTTCGGCTATCTACTTGGCGGCACGGTTCTCGTCGAATACGTGTTTGGGAGACCCGGCCTCGGCTCACTGCTTATAGAGGCCGTCTTCGCGAGGGACTATCCGCAGATCCAGGCCTCGGTCTTTTTCTTCTCAGCTGTCTTCATGGGCGTCAACATACTCGTGGATATACTGTATTCCCTTCTAGACCCAAGGATAAGGTACGGGTGACCAACATGGGAGAGCTGACCCGGTACCCTGCCCTCCTAGCGGGCTGCTGCCTGGTGGCAGTGATCGTGGCGGTAGGGCTTCTGGCGCCCTGGATAGCTCCTTACAATCCAATTGAACAAGACATGTCCAA
>CAYSTQ010000128.1:0-5540 GCA_964433855.1 uncultured Thermoproteales archaeon | reverse complement strand
GACATGATGGGTGGAGCAGACCTTAAAGCCTTCATCATGCTAGCTCTGCTAGAGCTACCCTCCTCGAGGACGCGGCTTACGGTCTTCCCAGCCATCTCAGTGCTCGTGAACTCGGTGTTTTTCTCGTTAAGTATGGTGTTATTCATCTTTTTAAGAAACATCAAAAAAATCATCAGAGACGAGTTACATTTCGGCGAGGACATAGGGAAAGCCACCAGGTTAATAGTCCTCCTCTCCTCATACAGGGAGAAACTGGGAAGGGTCAAGGCGGAACCCCACAAATACTTCATTATGGAAAGAGTGGAAAACGGTAGAAGAGTGTTCAGATCGTCGGTAAAGGCCAGTGTTGAGACAACCGAGCTTATTAGAAAGCTCGAGGCTTCAGGCGTGAAGGACGATGAAGAAGTATGGGTATCGCCAACCATACCCATGATAGCCTTCATCTTCATAGGCTACATCGCCTACCTATTCCTAGGAGATGTCGTCACCCCGTTTCTACGGTTCATTCTAGTTAGAAAAACATAGAAGCAACACGTAGAATATATTACCTGGGCGAATGACGTGGAATTCGGGTGCTGACCCGGTGATGTGAGAGGCTAGGCTGACGCCCTTTTCTAGGTCGAGCCCCAGATCAATGAAGCGATGCTGTTGATTTAGGGCTGGAAACGGCGCTATAACGCAAATATAATGTTTAAATAGGTGCACGGCATTCTAACCTTGGGTTACTGGGCTCCTAAGGTGAGGCTGTTGGATAAGGATGGTATAAAGGGTGTTCTGGCATTTCTCGTAGATAAAGATATTAAAGTCACTGTTCTAGACTTGGAGCTTGCCGGGATAAGACCGGTTAAGGAGCCCGGGGAGCTTTACACTCCTCTTCTCGAGCCGTTAGCCGAGCTTGAGATCTATATGGGCTATAACCTTATGAGATCGCCTTCACGCATGAAGGTTTGCAGGTTTAAAAACAGGAAGATAATCTGTAAGATATATCTGGACCCTAATAAACGTAAAAGGGTTAAAGCCGTTGTTTTCGTGACTTTAAGCCCGGGGGTTCTACACGTCCTCTCAAGTCAGCTCGAGAAAATGGGCTGGAAGAGAATATTCATGGTCGAAGTATCTAAAAGGGTTAAGGGCAGGCTTAAGGGAAGAGGGTTCAGGGGTAATTTAATATAAAAGTAACGTTAAAAAAATATATATAATACTTAACTTTAAACACCCAGAAGCCTCCCTCAATCCTTCACAGGATATTACCAGAGTGTTTCCACACTATATCCCCGTTTTTTCGCCGAACTGTCTTTTATAACCCAAACAGTATGTTGTCGCTGAGGTGAACTCTTGATGAGTAGGAACGCACACCATGCGCCCCACATGTTTAGGATGATAAGCCTACTCTTAATAGTGGCCGTAACACTCAGCCCCTTTATATCCCTGAGCTTCCCTAAAACAGAAGATGAAGGTAAACCCCTCATCAGAATCGAATACGTACTTCATGGAAGGGTTACAAAGGAGTTCTTCGTAAACGGCAGCGATGTGCTCACCGTAGAGGCGCCGCCGAACCCGAGCGGCTACCAGCTTAAACAGTTCGAGCTAACCCCAGCAACACCGTTCCCGGAGAACCTGGTCCCTGTAACATACGACCGTAAAGTTGAGATCGGCGGCGAGACGGTCAAACTTATCTCATACAGCGGAACGATAGGGTTAGCGCCCCAGGACAGCTTCAACGCCACTTTCAAGGCAATCATAGACGTATACTATGTTAAAACGGAATGGGTCGGCGTCACCGGAGGACTACTGAACATAACCGTGTCAGAGCCCGAGCCGCCCTTCGCCTTCAACAACCTCACGGTTAAAGTCACTGTAGAGAACTTCCTACCAGTCAGGATAGCTGGTCTTATAGGCCCCGATGGCGCCAACATGCTCAGCGTCGAAGCCCAGGATCTCCTGCCTCCAGACGCTATCGCTATCGATCCAAAACACCTTCAGCTCAACTTCGCCGCCGGGCTACCGCCCGGAACCTACACGATCCTCTTCGCCGAGGACGAGGACAGCGTCATGCCTAACGCCTTCATAGTGGCTGAGGACGGCTTCACAACCTACATGCTGAACGGCGGCGAGTCAAAGACCTTCACAGGCGAGGAAATGGATGGCTGGGACACTATGGGGTACCTGGTGGTGCTGTATAGCGTAGCCCCGTCTGACAGCCTAGGGATAAGGGTTGACATAAACGCTCCGATGATAGACTACATGTACAACGCCTACGACATCTTCAGGCTGGGAAGTGGGGCAAGCTACCTGGTACCTCCAATCGACGTCAGCCTCTGGATGAAGATGTACGTAGTATACGGAGCATGGTTCAACATCACCAACCTCGCCGAAACACCCCTCCAGGTAATGTACACCCCAATACGTGTAAAGGAGGCTGGCGTATGGACGCCTAACGGCGTCACCATCACCGTAAACGAGGATGAGCTAGCCCAGATGAACTACTCCTACGTCGTGGTGCAGGTACCGCCATACGGCAGGATAACCGGCGTGACCACGCCTGACGGCGAAGCCCTAGGCGAATTCATGGACACGACCCTCGCCTGGAGATCGGGGAGCCGGGCCATCAGCGTAGCTGACACCGAGATGTACGTACAGGTCAAGGCAGGCGGCGTAGTGGAGGCCGGAACATACACCGTCTCGATCAAGTGGCAACCAATAACGGTTAAAGCCCTGGACTCGGCTGGAAGACCTGTCGCAGACGTAAAAGCCGTGTTTACGGGCCCGGAGGAGATAGCCGCTACCACGGACAGCGACGGGACGGCTTCCGTCACCCTGTACCACCCAGGCATATACACCGTTTCAGCCGAGTTCAAGGGAGTTAAAGTCTACGAGGACAGCTACATAACCCTGGATAGTGGAAACCTGACCATGGCGTGCGCTATACACGACTTAACGGTGAAGGTCAAAGGCACGCTGGGCCAGCCGATATACACAGCTGAGGTCACCGTATCCATGCACGGCAACCAAGACGTGTCCATGACCGGTGAAACCGGGAACGACGGCACGGTGACGTTTACCCAGCTTCCAGCAGGCAACTATAGTGTCGAGGTGAAGTACAAGAGAATAACGGGGACAAGCGACGTGGAGCTCAGTCAGTCTCAGACGGTCGAGGTCACCATAGACATGTTGCTTGAACTGCCGTTCCTAGGACTCCCCTTGTCCCTGGCTGAAACGATAGGTATAGCCGCAGGGGTCGCCGGCGCCGCTGTAGCGGTAGCGTTCATAGGGCGTAGAAAGCTTGAAGACTTCAGCTAACCAAAGCCTCCGCTACAAATCCAACATGTTTTCCTCCCCCTCTTTTTCTTCCCCTTACACGGCTTTTTAATTCAATAACTATTTACCATCCGTGCAAGCCCTGGCCAACCCCGTTTCTCTTATAAGCTACCTCGCCGTATTTGTTCCCTGGACGTGAAAGGTTGTAAGACTATGCAGGAGAACAGGCTTAAAACGGTGTTAAGCTTAGAGCTGAAACCCGAGGAATACCAGGAATACCTAGACTTCATGCGCGGCGTCATAGAGAAGAACTTTAGGGATAGAATAGATTTTATCCTAGACATACTTTACGGATCCAGGCCCGGTATCCTCGCCAGGCTCTCCTTCCCTGAAACCGTGGTGGAGGTAAGGGTGCTCGCCGGTGAACGACCGGAGTACATGGTCGAGGCCATTGAGGGATACATGCCTCTATCTCTGAGGACAACCCTGGAGAAGCTGATAGAGGGGGCGTCGTACGTCTTCTCGGAGACTAGAGGTAGGGGTGTTCTATACTACGTGTTCGTCCCAGGCCACGACGTAATCCCGGCTAGAAGCGCTTCGATAGCCCGGAAAATAACTGAGAAACTGCTCTCAGGAAACCTGGTGTTCATGTTCGCGATATCCCTCCTCCTGTACTACCTCGTCTTCATGATCGTCGGCTTCGAGTACACGCCGATCGCCCTGGCAGCTGTCCAGTTCCTGCTCGTTACGTTTTCCTACCGTATCTCGGGCATGCTGGGGGACTGGGACATAGACGAGAAGCACAGCACCGTATACCTGGTTGGAGTGGAGCTACCGCTTGACGTATACGACGAAATGGTTAACGGCCTCCTATACCCTAGAAGATACGAGATAAAACGGCTCATATACGACTCAACCATAGGGAAGGAAGGGGATGTCAAGCCTGAGGTAGTGGCTGAGCTGCTTAACAACTACGGGGTCAGCATAGACCCAGGCAACATCACTATTAAAAAGGTGGATCTCTACGATATGGCTAAGAAGGTCTTCACCAGATACGGCCTCCCAGTACCCAGGATATCCCTGGCAAACATAGTGCTTCCTAACGCCTCCGCCACCGGAATAATTAAGAGTAAGGCCTCGCTCCTGGTAACCACCGGCCTGCTGACCAGGCTCAGCGACGAGGAGGTCATGGCGATACTCGGCCACGAGGCAAGCCACGTAAAGAACCACGACACCCTCCTCCTGTACGTGCTAAGCATGCTGGAGTACAGCCTGAGAATATACATATTTCTCAACTTCCTATACCTCTTCAACATATTCACCGAGCTCCTCTACTTCTACCTCTCACTAACAGCGCTCTTCTTCGTAGCCAAGTTCATAGAAGCCAGGGCAGACATAGAGACGGCTAAAATCCTCGGCGACGGCAGACCTCTAGCATCGGCGCTCCGTAAGCTGGGCTACTCAAAGATAATGAGGGAGGCGAGCCCCGGGGAAAGACTTAGAAGCTGGCTAAGGCTCGACCCGCATCCGCCAGCGTCGTTCAGGGTCGAGAAACTCTCCTCAATAAACCCCCACGTGGTCAAGGGAGTGTGGCGCGAAGCCATAGCAAGCTGCCTCTCAGACTTCATCAGAACGCTGTCTCTAGCCAAGAGCGGCCAGCCCGGATGACGGCGGCACACCGGTATTATCCCGGCGCCATCTGAATATAGTCTAGGCAGATCCGGGGAAAAGGTAATCGCTGTAAAACCCATGGAATAAAGCCAGGATATGTTAAGGTGGTGGGGAAGTGCCCTACAAGCATTTTAGAGAGGCTCTAAACGCCCTAAACGCCCTGCTCGACAGGCCGGATCTAGACATTGAGATCCGTAAAGGCCTGGTCAAGGTCAAGGAGGAGTTGCTTCTAGCTGAAGAAGCCCTGGTAAGGCTAAGGGTCAACGCGTTGACAGCCCAGGAAGCCATCGAGCAAATAGTTAAGGAGCTCGACATCAGACGGGAAAAAGAAACACCTAAGTCCCCGCCCCAGCTAGAGTACATCATCAAACCCTCATAATCTCCAGATCCAAAGCCCTCAGGCAGGGCAGTAACCACTCCTTATGCCTCTTTTTAAGCCCCTTCCAGTCGAGAACAGCGTATTTAACCCTCTCCACAGTTCTCTCCACGGCCATCTCAACCTCCCTCTCACCTATATCGTCGAACACGTATATGGGGGCCATATGGCCAACGGGAACACCTCCCTTTCTCAAAAACCTGTTAAAGCCCGGCGCATAGTGGGGCCCTCCGAAGCC
>CAYSTQ010000127.1:0-5600 GCA_964433855.1 uncultured Thermoproteales archaeon | reverse complement strand
TAGGTGCCGTCCACTTAGTTGAGTACTTAGAGCTCTTCTACTGGCTTAACAAGACAGGTTATGAAGGCTGGTTCTCGTTTGACCAATTCCCGTATAGAGAGGATCCTGTGCATGCAGTGAGTGAGAGCGTGAAAAACCTCAGGTTCATGTTCTCAGTCCTAGAAAGGCTAGACGAGGAATCGCTACAGGAAGTCTTTAAAACCGGAGATGCTACTAAAGCAGTAGCGGTTATTAGAAAGGCTTTAGGCGGTGAATCCTAACAATATCTATTTCCCTCTTTTTAATACAAAGTTAATTATAAACATGTTTAAGTTTTGAGTTCTAACGTTTTAGCTAGACTTAACTAGACTTAAAAACCCAAGATAACTTAGTTAAGATCCTTATGGGTCTAGGATTTCCGGAAGCTAAACCACGTCTTCCGCAATATAGCTGTTAGGAGGTATTGTTTTGCTCGGCATAACCACTACGCCTGGCGCGAAGCTGGTGTTTGCCCCTACTTTCACACGGTCTCCTATTATGGCCCCCAACCTTGTTCTCCCGCTGTCTATCTTTCTACCCTTTATCAACACTTTTATGTTGCCGCCATAGATATTAACGCTCGGTATCTTAACCCCTGACTCGATGTACACCTCCTCGCCTATTATACTCTCAAATACGCTGCAGTGGCTGCTTATCTGGCTTCCGCTCATTATTATGCTACCCGCCACATAGCTTAGCGGCCCCACTTCAACACCGTCGCATATTGAAGCGTAGGGCCCTATCACTGTGTTATAGCCTATCTTGACATTAGAACCTATGTAGCTCGGCCCCACCAGAACAGCCCCCGGCATTATCTCCGTGTCCTTACCTACAACCACGTCCCCGATAACCCTGACGCCGGGCAAAACCTCTGACATTATAAGCGTGTTCTCCACCCGGCTCAGCTCGGCCTTGTTAGCATCAAGCAGGTCCCATGGGCGTCCTATGTCAAACCACCATCCCTCTCCGCAATCCACCACCAGTACCCGGCCGCTGCTAGCCAGTATTTGAAGAGCGTCTGTAAGCTCCTTCTCTCCGCGGGGTGATACGTCAATCATGTTTAACGCCTCAAAAACCTTAGGAGTGAACGCGTACACCCCAGTGTTTATCAGGTTAGACCTTACTTCTCCTCTCTTAGGCTTCTCAACCACTCTCTTCAGGTATCTGCCATCCAGCTCGAAAACACCGAACTCCCGGGGATTCTTGACCCTAACGCCTACAACGGCAGCATCCACGTTTTCAGATTGAAATCTCTCCATAAGGGTTTTTAAAACCCTCCCATTAACAGTGACATCGCCATATATCACCACCACATCACTGTTATCCGCATAATCTCTAGCGGCTTCCAGGGCCCCCGCTGTCCCGTTAAGCTCGGGCTGATGAATATACGTCAACTTTAAACCGAGAAAGTCGCCGTCCCCAACTATCCTCCTAATTTTATCTTCATAGTAATGCACTACAAGCCCCACTTCCCTTATACCGGCCTCGTATAAAGCCTCAAGAACCTTAAGAAGTATAGGTTTTCCAGCTATCGGCAGAAGATGTTTAGGCCGCGTCGAAGTTAGAGGATTAAGCCTAGAGCCAAGCCCAGCGGCTAATACGATAGCTTTCAACCTTTCAGCCTCCGGCTCCACATCTTTAACTTTTCCAGTCTTAAGCCGTGTCTATGTGATAAATTTATTCCATCTGCTTAAATAAGCTTTTACAAAACCTTAAGCCTCTTGCAGTTCACGCCGTATAGTTCTGATTAATAGAGCTGATTAAATGGTTAAGAAAACTAATGGAGAAAACAGCTAATAAGATGATATCATCAATGAAGCGCGTCCTAACGGGAACCCATAGCGTCTCCCCATACAGGGAACAGTATTCTTTACTGCATAGCTAGAAATGGAGAAGGATATCAGAGATTTAGTGCAATAAGGAATACTTTAGCATTCTACGTTATAGTTCATTACTCTTAAAGCATGGAAAGCCTACAGGATATAAGCGGAAACCGATTTTAACCCAAGATTAAATAAAAGCTGAGGAATATAACTTATCCGGGTTTCAATGGTGAGTGTAAAGTGTCTAAAAGCAGGCTAAATATGGACGAGTTGCTTAGCGAGGTGAGAAAAAAGTTTCTAGAGCTCCTTAAAAGCGAGGTTAAAGCCATAGTAGTGTTCGGGTCAGCCGCCAGACCCGCCGACTTCGCCCCGTCCGTAAGCGATATAGACGTAGCAGTATTTGTCGGAGAGAAGCCTCCAATTAAGGTAAGGGTTGCAGTTAACTGGGTGAGTGATGTAAGGATAAATCCCGTATTTATCACATTTCAGGATTATAGGAAGCTATGCCGCATAGGGCATCCCTTAGCATACTGGATCGTTCGTGACTCCAAAGTAATCTATGACTCCGGGCTGTTTAAGGAAATGGCTATTGAACCCGTAGTAAATAGTTATACACTGGAATACCTGTCAAGATCAGCTCTTGTAGCCATGGCATTAGCAGCTGAAGACTATGTGGCAGGCAGACTAATCGAGGCAGTAAACCACATGTACCACGCTGTTAGACATGCGGTTAGGTGGGCTGCCGGCTCCAAATGGTTAAGGCTACCAGCATCAAACGCTGAGGTTCTAGACGCCGTTGAAAAGCTGCACACGCCGTCGATTGTAAGGGCCTGCTTCCTCAGGCTTATAAACATACGTAAACGTGGGGCGACGACCTCCTGGGAAGCTAGGACGCAGATAAACGCTAGCCTCAGAGCCATAGCCGAAATATTCAAAGTAGAGTTTACCGACTGGGCTATAACGGAGGCTAGGCTCAAGGGCCTCCTACGAAGAGGGTCACTAGTGAAGCTTAGCCTGAAAAAGGACGAAGGCCGTCTTACATGGAGCGCTAAGATCTTTGACGTTAGAAAAACCAAGATTATCGAGGTTAACCTGTAGTAAGCCGCGAGTTGCTAGGACTGCTAAAGGCTTTAAGCCTGACTATTAAAGAAGAGTTGGTGATCGGAGTTGTTTAAAGAGGTCGTTCAGCTAGTCGGTGCCGAGCTCTCAGGAATAAACGCTAAACAGTACGCCGCCGATATAGCTAGGTTCCACAGGATACAGGCTTCACCGGGCTTCCATGAGGCCGTGGAGTACGTTAGAGAGGCTCTTGAGGAGCTGGGATACAGTGTAACAGTTCATAAATATCCTGCGGACGGCAGAACCCTATATCTGGATGGTTACAGAGCGCCGATAGGGTGGCGGCTAATCAGCGGCGAGCTAAAAGTAGTCAAACCCAGAAAAATGCTTCTAGGCCGAGTTATAGATAATCCCACAGTGGTGGTCGCGCATAGTGGTGCTAACCCTGGGGTAGAAGCCGAGCTGGTAGATGTGGGGCGAGGTGACAGCGACGAGGATTATAAAGACGTGGACGTCTCAGGCAAGTTCGTGTTGGCCTCAGGTAGCCCTAGACGCGTACACAGGAAGGCCATTGAGGAGAGAGGAGCTACTGGCATAATACTTTACTCCGAAAGAACGCGTGCCCCCTCAGCTTACCCTTACAGAAGCCTGTGGCCTAGAGCTGAGGAGACCGATAAGATGGGCATGGCCTTCTCAATCTCCCTTGAAAAAGCTCTCATGCTCAAACGTCTTCTAGCAAATGGACGCGTAACCGTGTACGGCAGGGTGAAGTCAGAGTTCTACGAAGGCTTCCTCGAAGTAGTCGAGGCTTCACTTGACGGGGAAAGCGATGAAGAAATCCTCTTAACAGCCCACTTATGCCATCCTAAGCCAGGAGCTAACGATAATGCGTCAGGCAGCGGCCTGCTTATAGAGATAGCGAGAACGTTGAAGACCCTACGTAAAAAGCCTAAACGCAAGATAGGCTTCCTCTGGATACCGGAATTCAGCGGGACCATAGCCCACCTAGATAGACACCCGGAATTAACAGGCTTTCTAAAGGCCGTGATAAACTTAGATATGGTCGGAGGAAACCAGGAGAAGACAGGTGGCACAATAACTATCACAGGAGTGCCAGAGTTAAACCCGTCCTTTATGCCGTTTCTCGCCTATAAAGCTCTCGAGCTCTCAATCAAGGGAAGCCCCTCGTTTGGACGCGAGGAGAAAATACCCAGGCTTCGCTATGCCTTAATCGGGTACGCCGGTGGAAGCGACCACCATGTCTTCGCAGATCCTGTCATAGACGTTCCTGCAGTCGCCTACGTTGAGTGGCCAGACGAGTATTACCACACCGACCAGGATTCAGCCGATAACCTTGACCCCGAAGTACTAGGTTCAATAGGTGTAGCCGCGGCCTCCCTGACCCTATACCTGGCTAACATGGGTGACAAGGAAGCCCTGGAGGCAGCGTATATATCGGCGGCGATGGCTAAATCCCTTATATCCAGGGAAGCGGTAAAGCTGACCGGAAAAAGCAGGGAATACGCAGAGCTTAGACTTAAATATTTAGGGAATTGGTACAGCCTGGCGGTAAAGCGATTAACCAGCTTCGCCGATAGCCCTACATGCGATGCCATAGCAGTGCTCGCCAGCTCGGTTAAAAACCACGCAAGTCTAGAGCTATCCCTGCTCAGCTCAGCGGTTAAAAGCCTGTTAACAGAGGAGAAAAAACTGGAGTTTATAGAGGACTCACGGATTTATGAAAGAACGAAGAGATGCCCCCTTTCATTCAGGGAGATTCTAGATAAATTGCCTGAAGAGAGAAGGAAAATATATGAGAAAAGAGAAGAGGGAGCGGCGCGTATACTGGCGTCAGCATACTTCTTCTTTGATGGAAAGAAGACGCTAACGGAAATACACCAAGAACTCTGCGCAGCCTACGGCTATATTAAACCAGAGCTGTTAAAAGAAGCGGTTAAAGACCTAGAAACAGCTGGCTGGCTTAGAAAGACCGGTTAAACTAGGGTATATCTTATACGTGTTATCCCTCGACCCTTACTTTCACGTTTTAGAAGCTTTACCCTGCCGACCTCTCCCGTACGTCTCAGATGAGTCCCCCCACAGGCACAGGCGTAAACCCCCTCTATTTCAACTATCCTAACATCGCTTATGCCCGCATGTAGCTCAGTCAGCTTCTCCCCGAACCTGGAAAGATAGCTTTCAGCCTCCGGGCGAGGTAGCCAGAAAATCTTTATGGGTAAATCACGGCTAACTATCTCGTTAATCATATCTTCTATCTTAGGTAGATCAGCCCTCGGTATACGCGCCGAGAAATCGTCAAAGCTCTGCTCCACTCCAAGGCTGCCCCCAGCGAAAGATACTTCTCTTCCATAAATCTCCTTTATGCAGTAACCTAGTATGTGCGCCGTCGTATGCATCCTCATAAGCCTATACCTCCTATCCCAGTCTATAGCGCATGAAACCTCCTCTCTAGGCTGTGGCTGCCTCCCATCTAGCCGACCTATATGGACTATTTCATCACCCTCGGTATGAACTTCCTCAACTGTAAGGGTCCAGCCCTGTCCTTTAATAACCCCCATGTCACACGGCTGTCCTCCCCCCTCCGGGTAGAAGGCGGTTGCGTCAAGCGTAAGGTACAGCTTCTCCCCATCCGTTTTAACACTGGTAAGCTTAGCCCTAAACTCCCTGATATACGCATCC
>CAYSTQ010000126.1:0-5623 GCA_964433855.1 uncultured Thermoproteales archaeon | reverse complement strand
TTTCAAGATGAGGGCCGGCGACCGCTCTTGCCAGTCCAAGCCTCAAGGCTATACCTAGAGCCGTCTTTTCACCGCCGCTTATGACGTCAGCGCTCCTCTCCCCTCCTGGCCCTATTAGTATTACTCCATAGTCGTCATCAAGCTTGAGATCGCTGTAGTCAAGGCCGAAGGCAGAGAACAGCTCTTTTACGTAGACCTCGATCATCGGTTTCGCCAATGCCCTGACTTTTCGCTGCAACCCTTCCCTACTATAGGCAGCCCTTATCTTCTCAAGCAATCCTATGAACCTAGCCAGCTTCCTGTACTCCAGCGCCGCCTCCTTGGCCTTAGCTAGACGCTCCTCTAACTCTTTCCGTCTCTCCTCAAGAGCCGTTATCTCTGACCTAATCCCTGCCTCAGCCGCCACGAGCTTTCTATACTCGGCCTCGATGCTCTCAAGCCTGCGGCTGCACTCCTTATGCGCAGCCTCATCATAGCCCAGCCTAGATAGCTCTTCCTCTATCTTCTCCAGCCGCCCCACCAAATCCCTCTTTTCAGCCTCAAGGTCAGCTATTCTTTTCTCGATCTCCCGCCTCCTCGAGGCCTTGCCGACCAGCACATCGTACTCCTCCTTAACCCTTCTAAGCCTCTTAACCTCCTCGTCAACTGCCTCAGCAAGCCATCCTAGAGCCTTCCTCAACTCAAGCATCCTGCTCATAACGGCTTCACGTCTTTTAACGACTTCCTGAAGCCTGGCCTTAAGCTCCTCTACACTGGCCACGGCCTCGAGCATCCGGCTTGCCGCTATATAGGTCTCATAAGCCTTCTGAAGTCTATCTACCTCTTTAAGCCGTTCCGCAAGTCTCCTAGCTTCGTCAGCAAGCCTCCTCCCCTTCTCCCTGAGATCGCTAGCCTCCTTCCTAGCCTTCTCCGCCTCTTCCTCAAGCTCCCTTACCTCGTTCCTTAGACGGGTTATGACTGAAACATCGAGTTTTAAAATCTCGTCTAGCCTTACCCGCTCAGCTTCTATTAACTGTTCAAGCCTCTTCTCCTTAGCCAGTAGATCACTGATCTTGTTCTCCAGCCTCCTCCTGGCTGAGGCATAGGTTTCCAGAAGCATTTTTCTCTTGGCCTCTGACAGCGGCGCTCCGCAGAGCGGGCAACTCCCCCTGGCAGCGGAGACTTTAAGCTCGTTCTCCTCAAGCTCCACCAGTTTACCCTGTGATTCTCCTATGGCCTTCCTGATAGCCGCCAGCTTTTCCTCAAGCCTGGATATCTCGGCTTTACGCTGCTTGATGGCGTTACTCTGAAGCCTTTCTACATCATCGATTTTGACGGAAACATTAAGCTTTTCCTCGAAGTTTTTCAATACTGAGTCGAGAAGCCTTTTCTTCTCGGAAAGTCTGCGGGAAACCGTGCTGAGATACTCATCAGCCCTCTTGGCGCCATCAAGGGCTAGTCTGGCCTCGGAGACAAGCTCTCTATACTTATCCTCTAGTTTTCTCAGCTCAAGATATCTCCTGTAGCCCTCCTCGGACTCCTTGAGCAGGCGCGTAGCTTCCTCGACTCTTCTAAGGTCGCCTTTAAACATCTCCTCCTCCTTTCTGAGACCCTCCTCCTTAAGCCTTAAAGAGGCGTACTCCTCGAGAAACGGCAGTTTCTCAACCAGTGGTTTAAGCCCCTCTATGCGGCGCTCGGCAGCTTTAACAGCCTCAAGATCCTTCCTAAGATCTTCCAGGGCCGCAACGGCTTCAGACAGTTTTGCCCTATAGGCCTCACGGGCTATCGTTAGGGCTTGCCATTTCCTAGCTTTTTCCTCATGGCTCTGCAGCTCAGCCCTAGCCTCGTCAAGTCTCTTCTCCGCTCTAACCCTGAGCTCACCTAGCTTTTTCAGAGACAGGTTCTTCTCAAGAAGCCTTCTATTCATCTCGCTTAGCTTTTCCCTGAGCCCCGGCTCCTCGCCAGCTAAGGCTTCCAGCCTGGCCCTTCTCTCCTCGTAGACTGATATGACATCCCTCATTAGGCTCCAGGCCTTCTCCAGGTCATCTATGCCCAGCAATCTGGACACGACTCTTTTACGCTCAGCGGGCTGTGTCGAGACAAGCCTGTCTATCTCCCCCTGCCTAACGTAGACGGCGTTAAGGAAAACCGTCTTATCGATTCCTAGAAGCTTCTGAATGGCGCCTGTAACTTCTCTTTCACCTCTTGCGACAAGCCTCTGCCTACCATCCTCCAAGAGATACAGGTAGGCCTCCCCTTTAACGGATTTACCGGCTAGGCTCAGCCTTCTAACGACCAGGTATCTGTTTTCGCCTACCCGGAACTGCACTGAAACCTCAGCCGTCTTAGCCCCTCTTCTAACAAGCCCTTCAAGCCCCCTACCCCTGCTATGCTCCTTAAATAAGGCGTACGATATGGCGTCGAGTATTGAGCTTTTACCGGCCCCGTTAGGGCCTATGAAGGCCGTTACCCCTTCTCTGAACTCAAGCTCCGTGTTTCTGTGGGAAAGGAAGTTTCTTATAGAGACTTTTTCAACCAGCATGCCTAACCCCCTAGAACAGGCCAGATCTGTAGAACTCCTCAGCCACAGCTAACGCCTCATCTAAGTCCTCCGTCTTTAAAGCCTGAAAGAGTCTATACGCTAGTTCAGCGGCCCTGGAGTTCTTAAGCTCCTCGTAGAGAAGCTTTTTAACGTCCAGTTCACTTGGCCCCTCCATCTTAGGGAGGACTTCAGCCTCCTCAGGCCTTCTGAACTCCACTCTTACAGTTAGACATTTCGGCTGTAGAAGCCTGGTTAGCTCCGAGAAGACAAGCCTGCGGTCGATAACTCTGCCGACTATGACTAGGTGGAGGACCGGTTTAAGCTTGTGCCTTGAAGCCTCACTAGACAGCTTAGCTATCTCAGCCCTAAACCTGCCGTAATCGATCCTCGCAACCAGGTGGGGCCTGACCTCACCTAGATCAAGCCTGTGCAGCGTTGGCTCATCACCGCTGAGGTCGACAAGGTAAGCCCCCTTCCCGTTCCTGAGGTATTCACTGTATTCCAGCCTGTTGCATACCTCGGTCGACCCGGCATACGCCAGCAGGCCGCCCCACGGTAGGCGGACGGATACCCGTTGATGAATATGCCCCATGGCGTAGTAGTGGAAGCCCCGGGGCAACTCCCCTGTGCTGAGCTCGTACTCGAAAGGCAGATACTCCTTAAGCGACTGGTGAAGCATCAGGATTTTCTTGCAGCTTCTCTGAGACGCCTCCGCCTCTATCCGCCTCAGAGACTCAAGAAGGCCGTCCCGTGAATGCCTAGGTATGTACTGTAGCCCGGCTATGAAGAGCTCGCCGCCAGGGAGCTTGACGGAGTCCCAGGGCCTCCTGTGATGCAGTATCTTCATCCCAAGCCTCTCGTACAATACATGAGGCGGCAATCCCCGCCTCTTTAGCACGTCATGGCTTCCAGGGATGGCGTATACCTGGACTCCGTTATCGACGAGCTTAAGGATGGACTCCTGTGCCTTCAGGAGAGCTGCCGTGGGGGGCCTGGGGCTGTCGAAGAGGTCTCCTGTATGCAGGAGAACGTCCACGTGCTCCTCAAGGATCATCTCTATTAGCGTCTCGTAGGCTCTGTAGAAGTCCCGTTCACGCTCCTCCAGGTTGTACTGCCGGTAGCCTAGGTGTGTATCGGATATATGCGCTACTAACAATCTGATCACCACTCGTCAAGCAGGTCGTCTAGCTCAGCCACGGCCATCCTGGCCGTCTCCTCCGTTGGGGCCTGGCTTCTCCAGGCCGCCACCACGTCTATGTCGCCGCCCACGAGCTTCCCTTCGAACTTGTCTATTTTAACCAGGGCTGGCACCTTAACCATCATGCCCAGCACCACCGCCTCTCCGACGTTGAGAGACGGTAGCTGCTCCACTAGGTCTTCACTCAACGCTTCACTGGCCTCTTGAACATACCTCTGGTCTGACGGCTCTACAAGCCTTAAGACTATCATGTTGTTCGCCTGGGAGAGGGTGTCTGCATCGAGGGCCTTAGGCCTTTGGCTGACGAGGCAGAGGCCGACCCCGAACTTCCTCCCTTCCCTGGCCACTCTGCTTATCCAGTGCTTCGAGATGGTGTTGCGGTCCTTGGGCGCCAGGATGTGGGCCTCCTCGAGAACCACGAAAACCGGGTAGGGTAGCCCGTCGCGGCCTCCCGTGACGTGAGCCTTCCGTTTCCTGAGAAGCGAGCTGAGCGTATGGCTCACTATGACGTCCGCCACCTCCTCGTCAAGCTGCCCTAGGTCAACCACGTTCACATGGCCAAGCCTTAGCTGGTCAACTATATCAGATGCGTAAGGATTCAATATGAAACCATAGTTTTCAACCAGGGCCTCAACCTTGTTTAAGAGAGACACTATGCTGTTCTTGTCGCCTCTGTATCGTTCGTCCTCCATATACTCCTCCAGGACGTTTCTGATGGCATCGAGGAAACCTTGGGCGTCCACCTCTTTCCTGTAGAGCCTGCTTCGGGCCTCCCGGAGAGCTTTTCTAAAGTACCTCTCCTGCGTGTACGCCTGCTGGCCCACATTAAGTAGCCTTAGGAACTCAGGCGTCGACAAGGTTAAAGGGTTTATCTCGGGCTTTATCGGGTTCACCCTGCCCTGGGTAAAGTCCGCGTTAACGTATTCCGAGTGCATGTCGAATATCAGGACGGCGCCATTGAGCCCGGCTATACGGTCGGCTAGCACAGCCACAGTGTTCGACTTGCCAGCCCCGGTTACGGCCAGTATAGCGAGGTGCCTGGTAACCATCTTATTTACGTCAACATACACTGGGACCTCCGGCTGGGCTATTAGGACACCTAGCCTTATGCTGGAGCGGTTGTCGCCTCCAAATATCCTGCGGAGGGTCTCAGGATCAGCCTCGTACACCTCCGTCCCGGGGGGTGGCGGGCTACGGGGGATTTCCAGGCTTTCGACATCCCCCAGTATCTTTACGACTCCCCTGATGTAGTGGTCCCTGTCTCCCCCAAGCTCCTTTATCCTCTCTATAGCGGCTGGATCATGTATCTCACCGGTTAACGCCACGCTGCCCCGGACCAGCGACTGTATCATGCCTAGAACCTTCTTATCCCCATAGTTCATGACAACATACTGGCCTACCCTGGGGACCTCCTTAGTCACGAAAGTAGCCCTAGAGGGAGAGGCCTCTCCCACGGTATAGCCTATGATCCTCATCAGATATACCACCGTTTAGATTTCTTATTCTGAATATGGTTAAAACCTCTTTCAGGAGGCCTCGCTGAACTATATGTTTTCAAGGCTCTCCCTCCCCGTCTTCTCACCGTAAAGGCTTAGCACGCGGATGACGTTCTCCATGTAGACGTTCTTTATGTCGACATCTACATGGACTTTCCTGAGCGGGTAGGGGTATCCTGAGACGCAGAAGTAGCATATTTCGTCTAGAAGCCTTCTCACATCCTTCTCGCCAAGAACGCCTGGAACCTCGAATTTCAAGACCGGGCCTCCGTCCACGAGTCGCGCATAGAAGGTGGTTATCCTTAGAGCCTTAAAGTAACCGTCGTAGATAGGATACTTCCATTTTCTCGCCTGGCTGTTCTCCGAAATGGTCTCTATACGGGGCTTTGAAAAGCCTGGACGCCGTGC
>CAYSTQ010000125.1:0-5655 GCA_964433855.1 uncultured Thermoproteales archaeon | reverse complement strand
TCTAACCTTTTCAAGACCCCTCCTGAGCCGTTCATCCAGCTTCGCAGGAAGAGGCCGGGATACCACTGGTTTTTGCACCACCTGGGGCGTTTCAGCTTTCCGAGGAGAAGGGTTACATGGAGGATTTGACGGGTCAGTTATCTCTATGCCTAGCTTCAGGCATCTCTTACGTATAGCTGAATAAAAAACACATCCGGTACAGTTTTCAGGCATCCTAAATACACCTCTAACATGGATGCACAAACCGTTAAATAAATATCGTACACTTATCTAAAAGCCTTTCTCGACCACCTCAGGGGTAGTCTTCTCCTTTATAAGGACAACCGGAGCATCTATATCTACACCCTTCTCCTCAAACTCTTTCTCCATCCTTGACAGCAACTCCAGAAGGGTCTCTCCGGGCCTATACGGCGGAGCACAGTCCACGTCAAGGGAGGCAGGCGGCTTAAACGGTCTACCGTTCTCGCCCACCAGATCCTTCACAGTCTCAGGCTCTCTCTCAGCACCAGCCAATACTATCGAGACCTCATCTAGGTCAACAGTACCCATACCGTTCCTCGACGCTAGGGAAACATGATACGGTATATACGGCTTCCCGGCATAGGTGAACTGCATGTAGAAGGCTGACAACACGGCGTCTAGGCTCGCCGGCTTATCGAAGACGGCTGCAGCCACGTACTCATTCCTCTCTTCGCCGTGCTCAAGCGGCCCGTTACCCTCCATAGCTACTCCCCCCTCCACAAGGTGAAGTATGGGGAATCCCAGAGACCTTATGGCTGCAGCAAGCCCTACAAGCCCCCTGCTAAGGTTAACATATGAGATCAATAGCTCACGTCTCGAAATATCCTCCTGTACAGGGTCAAGGCCTAGGTGCCTTGCATGCTTAGCCCTTATAGGCTCCAGCAGCCCAAACATGTTCTTTATGCTTAGGCTAACAACCGCCTGAACCTGCGTCTTCAGCTTAGGAACATTAACCATGAAGTCTATCTCCCTAAGCAACTTGTTAAAGCCATACCTAGATGAAACCGCCAGGTCCAAGTTCACTCTCTTAGATTTACCGAACTTCAGCAGCGTAGCATGCCTCGCCTGAACGTAACCCCTCAGATACTCAATGTCCTCAGCCCTGTAGACGTCCTCTGCCAGCCTGTACCTAACGTAGTCCCTGAGCTTCCTCTTCCTAGTCCTGAGATCAACTATCTCCAGCTTATCCCCGTATCCCTTGAAGACATCGTAGTATCCGGCCAGCTTATACGCCTTCTCAGTCCCCCAGCTATTACACTCCCCTATGTAGATGCGTTCAACCCCCTGCTCCAGAAGCCAATCCACCACGGCTTTACACGCGTACGGGTCCGTGCATATCTTATTATGCGGGCTGTAAGTGGGCGGATGCTTCGTCAGGTTAGGCTTAACCAGCGCCGTCTTGCCACCCAGGCTATCGGCAACCTTCCTGAAAGACGAGTCGTGCTCCAGTAAAAGCTCTATGGTCTTCCTCGTCGCCTTGTATACCGCCTCGGCCATCTCACTTCGCGGCGAGGCCTTAGCTATAACGACCTTCGTGTTCCTAGCCGGGTTCAGCACGTTCACGTTAAACTCCATACGGCACCCCTCCACATAGACAAGATTCCGCAGGGACGCTTATATCTTCTACAGTTAACTTATGGAACCATCATAGGCTATGCTTCAAGTGGATAACGACCCTAAGCGTTTAAAAACTGTTAAAGTAAATAAAGGGTTGGTGAAAAGGTTGAAAATAGGGTTTCTGACAGGTGTCCTAAAGGGGAGAAGCTTCGAGGAAGTTGTTGAATGGGCTTCTAAAACAGGCTTCGAGGCGTTAGAGGTAAGCGCAGATCCAAAGGGTCTGGTAAGGCCTGACGAGGTGCTATCAGGCAAGGCTGGATGGGTAAGAAGAGAACTCGAGGACCATGGCTTGATAATATCATCTCTAGACTACTACACCAACATACTCTCCGGCGGCGAGAAGGAGAAGAGGCAGATGCAGGAGCATTTCAGAAGGGTTATAGAGGCAGCGGCTCAGCTCGACGTTCCCGTGGTTGGCGCCCTGGCTGGAGTCCCGAAATCGGGGAGAAAGGAGGACTACGTAGACATGGTCGCCGAGTTCTACGCCCCCATCGCCGATCACGCTGAGGAGCACGGCGTAAAAATAGCATTTGAGATATGGTATGCCACAGTAGCGTATAACCCGCCCACATGGGACATGCTGTTCTCCGCGATAAGCTCCAAGAATATCGGTCTCAACTTCGACCCAAGCCACCTGTACTGGCAACATATAGATTATTTATGGGCAGTACGCAAATATGGCGACAGGATCTTCCACGTACACGCCAAAGACACCGAGATACTCTATGATAAACTAAGGTTCTCAGGCCTCCTATCTAAAGGCTGGTGGAGGTACCGCGTACCTGGCTGGGGAGAGATAGAATGGCCAGCATTCATCTCAGCGCTTAAAGACGTGGGATACGACTACGTGCTCAGCATAGAGCATGAAGACCCGTTAATGAGCGCCGAGACCGGCCTAATAAAGGGTCTAGAATACCTTAAAGGAGTAGTTTTCTAGGCGTAAGGGGATCTAGGCAATGACGGAGATAATGCTCGCCGGGAACTCGCATATAGATCCGCTCTGGCTGTGGAGATGGACTGAAGGCTTCTGGACCGTAAGATACACTGTAAGACGGGCAGTAGAGCTTCTAAAAAAGAACCCAGATATAGTCTTCATATTCTCGTCGGCGGTTATGTACAAGTGGATCGAGGAGTGCGAGCCGGAACTGTTCAAAGAAGTTAAGAAGCTGGTTAGGGAAGGCAGATGGGTTCCCGTAGGCGGGTGGTGGGTTGAGCCCGACTGCAATATACCGTGCGGGGAATCCTTTGTTCGCCAAGCCCTCTACGGCAAGTCCTACTTCAGAGAGAAGCTCGGCGTCGACGTAAAAGTAGGGTATAACATAGACAGTTTCGGCCACAACGCCTCTCTTCCGCAGATACTGAAGAAATCCGGCTACAGCTACTACATCTTCATGAGGCCAGGCCGCCGTGAAAAACGGCTTCCGTCACCGCTGTTCTGGTGGGAATCGCCAGACGGTACCAGGATACTAGCCTACAGGCTTCCGACAGGCTACGGATTATCAGGTGAAGGACTAGGTAGGGCTCTAAGGGAAATAGGAAGCAATCCACCCCTCCCCGTAACATTACTGCTCTTCGGGAAGGGGGACCACGGAGGCGGGCCGACGGAGGAAGACCTGGAAACCATCCGTAAAATCTCCAAGGATACCGGTCTGAAAATAGCCTTCGCCCCGCCAACGGTCTTCTTCGAACGCGTCCTGAAGACCTGCGGCGAAATACCGGTGGTTAGAGATGAGCTACAGCATCATGCAAGCGGATGCTATGCCGTGGTCTCAGAAGTCAAAGCGCTTAACCGTAGAGCAGAGAACCTATTGATGGCAGCAGAAAGGCTCTCAGCCTTCGCCCACATCGCAGCCAACCTACCATACCCCGGAGACAGGCTCAGGAGAGCATGGGAGCTCGTGCTACTATGCCAGTTCCATGACGCCCTCGCCGGAACATGCATACCTGAAGCCTACTGGGATGTCAGGAACATGTACGGAGAGGCGTTAAACATAGCCACCGAAGCGCTAAACCTAGCGGCGCAACGTCTTGCCTCGCAAGTGGACACCAGCGGCGGCACATCCCTAATAGTCTTCAACCCGGGCGGCGTAGCCATAAAGTTCCCAGTGGAGATCGAGCCAGCATGGCCAGCGGACAGCAGCCTCATCGACGAAGACGGCAACCCCGTTGAAACACAGGAGGTGCAAGCCTCCTCACTGGCTGGAAAACGACGCGTGGTCTTCGTAACGGATGTGCCAGCTATAGGTTACAGGACCTATCGTATAGCTAAGAGTCGCTGCACCGCCGAGGAAAACGGCCTCCTAAAGGCCACTGAAACCTCTTTGGAGAACGACTACTTCATACTTGAGATAGACTCGGATACAGGCTCCATTAAGAGGCTCTACGACAAGAGGCTGAAAGCCGAGATATTCCGGGGATACGGCGCGTCCCCCGTCGTCCTGAAAGACGAAAGTGATACGTGGAGCCATCGTATCCTGCATTTTAAAAACGAGGAGGGCAGGTTCGGCCAGGCAGAGGTAAGGCTTGTAGAGGCTGGGCCTGTACGGGCGACGATAAGGGTTAAATCCAGGTATCGAGACTCAACTATTTGGCAGGACTTCTCCCTGTACAAGGGGCTTGACTTCATAGATGTAAGGGTAAGGGTTAACTGGAGGGAAAAACACCGCGTTCTAAAGCTAGCGTTTCCAGTAAACCTAGATGAGTCGGCTGCGACCTACGAGATACCGTACGGCGTTATAACGCGGCCAGCCAACGGCGAGGAGGAGCCAGGGCAGCGATGGGTTGACGTATCCGGTAAGCTTGAAACACCTGAGGGCGACGTGGAGTTCGGGCTCACGCTGATAAACGATTCGAAGTACAGCTTCGATGTCCAGGGCTCTGAAATACGTATGACTATTCTGCGAAGCCCCATATTTGCTCATCATGATCCGCGGAAACCGGAGCCCGGGACAGACTACCTGTACGTAGACCAGGGTGAGCAGTGCTTAAGATATCTGTTATTCCCACATTCAGGGGACTGGAGAACGTGTTTCCAGAGGATAGCCGAGCTAAGCGAGGCTCTCAACACGGGCTTCTTCTACGTCTTTGAAGATCCACATAGCGGGAAGCTACCATCGTCTGGCAGCATGGTTAAAATCCGTTCTGAAGGAGCTGTTCTAAGGGCTCTTAAACTATCTGAACAGGGTAGCAGCATAGTGATGAGGCTCGTCGAATACGTTGGGCGTAGACACAGGGTTGAAGTATCCATCCCGTTGCTCGACCTGAAAAGCTTCATCGGAGTAAAGCCATACGAGATAAAGAGCCTACTAATCCCCCTTGCCGAAAAAGGGAAAATAGTTGAGTGCGACCTAATGGAAACCCCGCTCTGCTAGGCAGTATTATCTTTTTCTTTTCAGAAATATCACGGCGACAGCTACAGCGGCTATAGCGGCGATGGCCGCCAGTAGGGGAATAGGCATTCCTGCCAGTCCACCGCTACTGGCTTTTTTACCTGGTTTAACCGGCGGATAGGTCTTCCCAGCTTCCACATCGGAGATAAGGTAGCTCCCGGTCCGCCACTTTATCTGGTTTACAACCTCTACGATAACCGGCTTATCAGACTTTATAGTTCTTGCAGCAGCCCCCATAAGCTCTAGATAGCTACCCCTGTTAAGGCTGTACGTGCTATCGTCAACCTCTACATTGCAGTCGTAAATAGCGTAGATTATGGTTTTGACGCATGAATAGACCTTAACCTCGCGGCCCGCTGGAACCCCGAAGATGAAGAGCCCTCTGGTATTGTTAAGCTCGCTCTTCTCGAACTGCCCAGGAGCGGCAATCATAACCGTTATGTCGCCAGTGCTTCTAATCCTGTATTCGCCGCCTCTTCCCGAGACCACCGTCCAGTATTTGCCGGCTTTCACATCCGCCTCGGTGAACGTATGTTCGCCGACTTTAGTCCCTCCTGTGTAAACCTCTACTTTACACGATTTGTAAGGCATCACGAGAATCCAGGCGGCAGCCGACGTCGTCGAATAT
>CAYSTQ010000124.1:0-5732 GCA_964433855.1 uncultured Thermoproteales archaeon | reverse complement strand
GAGAGGAGGATCCAGTTCCGCCATACCGAGAGTTGTCAGCTTTCTCAGGAATATACTTGGAAAATAATTGTTTTTATTTTCGATCAGTCTCTACCTTTAAGTCCGCTATATAACATCACAAGCCCTAGAGCGGCCAGTAGGACAGCGCCCCAATCCGTGTTTTGAACAGCGAAGATCACCGAGGGAGCGGTTATTCCTAGGCCTAGAAGCACGCGGAATAGCCTTGATATTCTCGCCGGGCTTTTAATCTTAAGTACTATAAGAGAGCCTATAGCTGCGCAAACCGATATGGAGCCGAGTATGGCCAGGTTAAGCGGTGTAAGCCCTAGGAAGGCTCCGGAAAATAGCTGGTACAGTGACCACATGGCCATTATGGCTCCGAATGAGAAGAGTAGTGCGGAGCCGTATGCCAGGCTGGGCCTACCGACCTTAACTCTGAAGGCCACGGCCACACATATGAATACCGCCCAGAAAAGGCTTGGGAAACCGGGGTTAAAGGTGAAGGCCAGCAGCGCGGTCAAGGCGGCTATTTCCTCCGCTAGGCTGACTTTAACCTTTGGGTCGTATTCGAAGAGTATTGAGGACGGCCTGACCAGCCTCAGGAAAACCAGTATGAAGACCGTTATTAACGAGGTGGAGAGCATGTCAAGGCTGATCAGCGAGGTTGCTAGCAGGATCGCTGCCAGTATAAATAATATTAACGTCAGCTTTTCCAGCCTCGCCATCCTCGCCAGCTCTCAGGTGCGTGCTAAAGCTAATATCTGAGAGCAAAAGTATAAAAGTTAAAAGTATAAAAGTTGGGGGCTACCCATGAACTTTAGAACAGTTCTACCAGGCTTCTCTGGAGGCATGCGGCTGGTTGTCATAGATGACGAGGCTGCTGCTGAGATAGGGGTTAAGCCTCTCGATAGGGTTGTCGTGAAAAAGAACGGGTGTGAAACTGTGGCCATAGTAACTGTGGCTAAACAGTTGCCGAGAAACGTTGTAGCGCTCTACGACGAGGTAGCAGCCGTGCTAGGTGTCAGAGAGGGAGATGAAGTATTTATTGAGCCAGCCGAGCCTCCAAGGTCGCTGAAATACATCAGGGAAAGGCTGCGCGGGGGCAGGTTTACCGAGGAAGAGGTTAGGGCGATAGCGGAGGATGCTTTAAGAGGCCTCCTCAGCGAGGTTGAGCTTTCAGCGCTGGTCGTAGCTCTACACTTCCACGGCATGAGCATCGAGGAGAACTACTACTTCACTAAAGCCATGGTTGAAACAGGGGAGCGGCTCGATCTCGGGGTTAAACCGGTCCTCGACAAGCATAGTCTAGGCGGGGTTCCGGGCGATAAAACCACTATGTTGGTTGTGCCTATAGTGGCCTCCCTCGGCTTTAAGATACCAAAAACCTCCTCCAGAGCGATAACCTCACCAGCTGGAACGGCTGACAGGGTCGAGGTTCTCTGTCCTGTCAACCTATCTATCGAGGAGATGAAGGAGGTCGTGATGAAGACCAATGGTTGCATGGTATGGGGTGGCGCGCTCCGGCTAGCCCCTCTTGACGATATAATAATAAGGGTTGAGTACCCGCTGTCGATAGATCCCTTCTACATGCCGTCCATAATGGCGAAGAAAGCTGCTGTCGGCGCCACACACGTAGTCTTAGACATCCCGGTAGGTAGAGGGGGCAAGGTGAAGACTATCGGTCAGGGCCACGCGTTGGCGCGAGACTTCATCGAGCTCGCCAACCGCCTGGGTATGAGGCTTAGATGCGTGCTCACTTATGGCGAGCAACCGATAGGCTATGGTGTAGGCCCGGCGTTAGAGGCCAGGGAGGCTCTAATGACCCTGATGGGTAGGGGGCCTAGAGACCTTGTCGACAAGGCGGCGAGCGTGGCCGGAACCTTGCTGGAGATGGTGGGGGTTAAAAACGGTAAACAGACCGCGCTAGAAGTCCTGAGAAGCGGAAAGGCTGAAAGGAAGTTCAGAGAGATTGTTGAAGCTCAGGGCGGAGATCCCGGCGTTAAACCTGGGGACATACCCGTGGGGGAGCACAAGGCAGTGATAAAGTCGACCATTAAAGGCTCGGTGCTCTGGATAAACAACGGCGCTATAGCACAGATAGCTAGAGCAGCCGGCGCACCAAAGGACAAAGGCGCCGGGGTGTTGCTAAACGTTAAAATAGGGGACCTGGTCAGGGCTGGCGACGTGTTAATGGAGATCTACGCCGAGAAATCATATAAACTTGAACTAGCCGAGAAACTCGTCAACGAATTGTCACCTATAGGGGTTGGAGACCCGTTAAAGCAAATGCTGGTGGGCGTGGTGCCCGCCGAGAAACCACATGCCAAATGGACCATTATAGAGAGATAGAAAAAGACCGGCTAAGCAAAGCACCATCTTTTTAAGAAGGATTAGTACCCGGTTAAATGCTTCGTTTTCATCTCGATAAATTTCTGGGAAGCTCTATTCCCGAATTTTTCTCTGAGGCTCAAAACATACTTCTTGAATTCCTCAAGGGTTACCGGCCGTCTACCATTTAGCTCCGAGTAATATGCTGCGTCGATTATAGCGGATATCTCAGCCCCTATCTCCTCGTTAAGCAAGGGCCGTCTACTGTTAAGCACACTTCTACACATTGAAGCTATTTCCCGCGTAAAGCTTTCGCCCCAGTCCTCTCTGATCCTTATCCTACGAGGATTCTGGAAACTATCCAGAACAACCAGATAAGCCCCATCTTCTCTTCTCTCAACCTTTATCATACCATCCGTTCCAGCGGCGAGAAACTCCGGCGCGTCACGGTAAGACCATGACCCCTCCACGTGCGCTGTGGACCAGCTACCGTCTCCTCTTTCAAACCTTATAAGTATGTGGCCGTCGTCCTCAACGCTTATGCTTCTCTCTATGCCAGCTATCCTCCTCTCACGTATCTTTATCGAGATCCCCTTAGTCCGTGTAGCCTTGACAACGGCTGGCTTAGCGTCAAACCCGACAGCATACCATACAGCGCCTATCGAGTGCACCCCCATATCCAGCAGTGAGCCGCCGCCTCCTATGTCGGGATCCCAGAACCACTCAGACCATTCAGGGCCGCCGTGCGCGGCTGAGGTGTATATGATCTGTAGCTCCCCTATCACGCCGCTAGATATGATCTTCCTAAGAGTATACCAGGCGTTTAAGTACACCCAGTTTTCGTTATGCTGGTAAAACCTTCCCGCTTCCTTTACGGCCTCCACGATCTCCAGGGCTTCAAGATATGTTCTGGCCATAGGTTTCTCAACCATAACGTGGCAGCCAGCCTTAAGGGCGGCTATAGCCGCCGGCGCATGGAACTTATGCGGTGTACACACATCTACAAGATCAGGCTCTTCCTTCTCCAGCATCTCTTCATAGCTCCTGTAAAGCCTGACGTCCCCGGCGATCTCACGCAGCTCCTTAGCTCTCTCTAAATCGCCGTTTTTCTCGGCTGTTTCAGCAGCCTCCTCGTAAACCTTTCTTAGCCTCTTGAGAGATGCTTTCAGGCTTTTCTCTGAGACGTCGGCGAGCGCCACAATTCTGGCCTCGGCTACCTTTGGATAGGCGGGAAGATGAGCTCCTCTAAATATGCCGCCTGCGCCTATAATCCCTATCCTAACCCGATCCATCCTACGTCACCTAAAGGCCTAGGATATCCTCAAGATATTTCTTAGCCATTAAAAGCCCTTCCTCTCCCTCGAAAACAGGATCTTCATGCTCTATGCTGAGCACGTAATTGTACCCTGCCTCCAGAAGCGACGTTATAAATATTCTCCAGTCTATCTCTCCCCAGCCAGGTATGCGGTACCTCCACCAGCCTCTCCCATATATCCCGGAGCGGCCCAGCCTACCATAAAGTATCTCGGTATCCTTAGCATGCACATGAAATATTTTATCTCTGTACTCTTCAACCGCCGCGGAGTAATCTATGAACTGCCAGACTAGATGACTCGGATCCAGGTTTAACCCTAGGTGCTTGGACGGCACAGCATTGAACAGCATCCCCCAGGTTACGGGAGAGTAGGCTATATTCCAGCCGCCCATAGGGCAGTTCTCTAAAGCTATCCTGACCCCGTGCTCCTCAGCGTATGAAACCAGTTCTCCGAAAACCTTCCTGAACTCCTTGACAGCATCCTCTATTTTCAACGTTTTAAAGTTTTCCGGAGAACCGGCAAACGTGCCTACAAGCCCTACCTCGAGCCTATACGCCATATCAATGCATTTCTTCAAGTACTCGTTCTTAGCCCTCCTAGCGTCAAGGTTAGGGTCTAGGTTATTTACATAATAGCCTAGCAGGGTTATCTCCAGATTATGTTCCTCAGCCATCTTCTTGATTTCACCGGCCCGACCGAGATCACGGGCGGCATCTATATGGGGGCTTCCAGGCGACGTGAAAACTTCAACTGCTGTGAATCCATGTGTTGAAGCCCATTCAAACAGTTTTTCAAGCGGGTACCTTCTCAGGATTGGGGTGAAGAAACCTATTTTCACCTTTTTTCACCAAGCCAAGAGTAGTCTTACGCCAATTTAAGCTTTCAAACAATTGAGGGTTATCTAATCAGGGAATGACTAGGACTTTTACCGCCTCCGTCTTACGTTTATCTGCTGTTTCAAAAGCTTCAGCTGCGCGGTCTAGAGAAAACCTATGGGTTATAAGCTGCCGTACTTCAATCTTCCCCTCACTTACCAGGCGTATAGCTGTCGGGAACTCCCCTCTATAAACCCTTGAACCAACAACGTGTAGCTCCTTAGCGACGACTTGCGTGAAATCAGCCTCAGCCTTCTCCTCGAAGAACCCAACTATAACTACCCTACCATGAGGCTTAGCAATTTTAAAAGCCTGAAGAGGGGTGTTACGCGCCCCAGCTACATCTATTACTACGTCAACCCTCCTCATAAGCCTCTCAGCCATGTACACGGGGTTCATTTCAGCGGCGTTAACCGTGTAGTCGGCACCGAGCCGCGCCGCCATCTCAAGCCTGAAATCCACCACGTCGGTGATCATTATCCTGCTTGCCCCAGAAAGCCGTGCCGTCTGTAAAACAAGTAGACCTATCGGACCAGCGCCGAGAATAACTACGTTATCACCTAGTTTAACGCCAGCCTGCCTGACCACGTGTACAGCTACAGCAGCAGGCTCCACCATAGCTCCTTCCTCATAGCTAAGCCCGACTGGAAGCCGGTAGATCCTGGCAGTCGGGACTTTAACGTACTCAGCCATGCCGCCATCCAGGTGAACGCCTAAAACTCTAAGGTTGCAGCACACATTATATTGTCCGAATAGGCAAGGGTCGCAGGAGCCGCAAGGGATGACAGGTTCAACCACGACTTTTTCTCCCATAAGATCCCGGTCACTGCACATCATTACGTCGCCTGAGAATTCATGTCCTGGAATCCTGGCCTCTTGGACGAACGGATGTCTACCTCTGTAAACGTGCAGGTCGGATCCGCAGATCCCCACGGCTCTAACCCTTATAAGAGCTTCTCCGTCGCCCGGTTTCGGTTGCTCTACATCGCGGATCTCGACTTTATAAGGCTTAACTATTACGGCTGCTTTCATGCAGCATACCTCCAGGTTTGCCAGGCCCCGACGCCAACTAATGCTGGCGTCGTTCAGACAATATAGGCTATACAAATATATTTTTGAATTCTCCAGCGATTAGCCATGCCCTCGGAAACTTAGTAATAAAACGTTGTCTCATACCCGTTGCCGGGTGTCCTGCTTGAGTCACACAGGGTTA
>CAYSTQ010000123.1:0-5845 GCA_964433855.1 uncultured Thermoproteales archaeon | reverse complement strand
CAAGGACGCGGTTTTCTACGGCCCGCCCAAGCCAAGCCAGAAAGGCAAAGGCGGGAGAGACGCCGGATTGCCCATGGAGGCGATAGCAGGGATAGCCGCGGCCGCAGCCGTAGCTGCAGCGCTGGTTATAGTCATTAGGAAACAGAGAAAAACCTAGTTTTAATAGCGGTAAGCCTTGCTCTTTAAGGTGAAGAGGTGGTTGTGAGCACACGTGCGAATCTCTCGAATTTCCTTTTGTAAAGCAGCGTAAATATAGCTGATCTGGTGAATAGGTCTATATCCATCGCTAACCAGGCCCCAAGGACTCGCAGCTCGCTGGGCATTAGCCAGGGGAGGAGGTAGGCTGGGACAACCCTGAAGGCGTAGAGGCTAACGAGGTTTACTAATGTGGGAACCAAGGTGTTGCCAGCCCCTCTTATGGCGCCGGCGAGCCCCATGACAAGGCCTAGTGACGGCTCACTGATAGCTGCCAGCACGAGGTAGATCGCTGCTAGCCAAGCTATCCTGGAGCTGCCGGTGAAGAAACCGGGGGCGATGGGCGACAAGGCTACTAGCAGGGCTCCTGCGGCAACCATTAAAAGAGTTGTCGCCTTGCTGACCTCCCATCCGACCTTCTTAGCCATGCTAATATCTCTCCTACCGATCTCGTGTCCTACTAGGCTTGAGGCGGCGATACTCATGGCGAACGCTGGCAGGTATGCGAACGACTCTATCCTGATTCCTATCGTGTGGGCTGCCATAGCTTCTCTCCCGCACCTCGCTATAACAGCTATGTACGCCATGTTGCCTAGGGAGAAGACAAGCCGCTCAAACATCGGCGGCAGCCCTACCTTTAGAGCCCTGTAGGCCCGTCGGCCTGGCACTGTTGGGCTTACCCTGAGGGGAAGCCGCCCTATGAACGCTGCGTGGAGCACGAGGTTCACTGTCTGGGCGGCAACACTGGCCCAAGCCGCACCTACTACTCCAAGCTTTGGGAAAGGTTTAAGGCCGAATATCAGAAAGGGATCGAGAAAAACGTTTACCGTTGTCCCGGCCAGGGACGCCGCCATCACGTACCTTGTCACCCCGACGGCTCTGAAAACCGCTCCGATAGTCATCGTGAGCGCCACTAGAGGGAGCGCAAGAAGCCTTATTCTAAAGTACTCGGCGGCTAACACGGCCACTCTTCCCTTCCCGCCTAGGAGAGCTAGAAAGGTATTGCTAGTTACCACGCCTAGTAAAGCCATAGGTATAGCGAGCACGAGCGATGCTGGCATAGACTCTCCAGCTACCTGTGAAGCCTCGTCGAGGTGGTCAGCGCCGTAGGCCTGGGAGGCTAGCACTATGACCCCCATGTAGAAGAGCTGGGTTATTATGAAGAACAGCCAGGAGGCATAGCCAGCTAGCCCGACGGCGGCCACCGGCTCGTCCCCGAGCCTTGATACGAAGAACATGTCGGTTATGGAGAGCACGCTGCTCACGGCTTCTGACACTATTAGGGGCCAGGCTATTCTCCACGCTCTCAGAATCACTTTCCTATCTATCATAGCATTTCTCCTGATTTAATGCCGCTGGAGGGCTTAAAGGCGAGAAACCGTAGTGGTTCGGCAATAAAAAGCAACCGCGAATATGCCTAGTTAGACCAGGATCCGGAGATGGCGGCTGACCTAAGATAGGCCGTTATTTCCGTAAAGCTTCTTACGGTTACGGGCATGCCTCACTTTGATGCGTTATGATTTGTAGGAGAATCGTGTTTAAGAAGCCCGGCGTTGTAGCCGTGGAGGAGGCCGAGGTTCCGAAGCCTGGGCCAGGCCAGGTGCTTGTGAAAACTCTTGTCACCTTGATAAGCACAGGTACTGAGCTGACGTTGCTCAGCGGAAGATTCCCCAAGGGCTCTGTCTGGGACAGGATAAAGTACCCGTTCCTGCCAGGGTACTCGAACTGCGGCGTGGTCGTAGAGACGGGGCCTGGGGTAAAGGAGTTCAAGCCTGGTGAACGGGTTGTCAGCCAGGCTCCTCACTCGGAGTACGCCACTGTTAACGTGAAAAGGGTCTACAAGGTTCCTGAGAAGGTTCCGGAGGAGGAAGCCGTTTTCGCTGTGCTGGCCGCTATAGTCATGAACGGGGTACGGCTGGCTCGCATAGCTCTTGGGGAGTGCGTCGCCGTGGTTGGCATGGGGTTGCTGGGCCAGCTGGCCTGCCAGTTCAGCAGGCTCTGCGGCGGCTTCCCGGTTATAGCCATAGACCTGTCAGATAAACGGCTTGAAGTAGCCAGAAAACTTGGTGCCATGGCTACTGTAAATCCTAGAAAGGACGATGTTAAAAGAGCCGTGTTCGAGTATTCAAAAGGTAGAGGTGCTGACGTCGTCTTTGAGGTTACCGGTAACCCTGAGGTAATACCGTGGGAGCTCGATCTGCTCAGGCGGCAGGGTAGGCTTATAGTCCTTAGCTCGCCTAGAGGGCCTACAAAGCTAGATTTTCACGACTACGTGAACTGGCCGAGCCGCGTCATAATAGGGGCTCACGCCTCCAGCCACCCGGAGTTCGAAACTCCATATAATCCGTGGACGTTCAGGAGGAATGTTGAGCTATTCTTTGACCTACTGGTTGAGGGGGTTGTCAACGTAAGAGACCTTGTGTCGGAGATCCATCCGTGGACTGAAGCTGAAACAGTTTATAGGCGGCTCCTAGACCCGCTTGGGGAGCGCCTGCAGACCCTTGGAGTATTGCTGGATTTCAGGTAGCTGATTACTAAGCCTGAATTAGCTAAAATTATATATGTTCAGCCGCCTTTGTCTTAGCGGTGGGTATGGCTGAAGTCCTCCTGGCAATATCTATGTTGACGCTCGTCTTAGCCGGGTCAGCCCTCAGCTTTCTAAGACTGGGCAGGAAAGCCCTGCTCTGGTACCTTCTGCCGGTGGGCACGCTAGTGCTTACTTTGGTGCTATGGGACGAAACCTTCATTGGGTTATTGCTCGGTGTCGCAGTGCTGTACATATCCGTTGTTCTAACAGTAACGATAACCATAGGTTTAGCGGTAGGTTTCTTCCTAAAAAGACGTTTTAACCGCTAGCAATCATCAAGCAGGAATAGCGTCTTTAGATCGATAGTTATTCCATCGGTAGAGCTGATAATTACTTTAATTACTTAAAGACAGGGATTAGTAAAACGGTCAGCGTGGCATGGCTATTATCTCATGTATTTTAAGCCTGAAGAAATCTCTTGCGTAAGCCGTAGTTAACACTACCGCTGTATCCGCTCCACGGCCAGTGCCGGCTATAGACACAGCTTCTACACCGGGGGGTACAAGCCCCGCGTCAGTCGCCATCAGGGCGATCTCAACCACTACCTTCATGCCCTCTGAAAACCTCCTGAGGGCGTCAGCCACTATACGCTCCGTTGTAAAGCCTCCCTGGTACTTAGCCCTGAAGGCGTCCCCTATACCCCACCCGAGCGTATGGGGGCACGTAAGCACCTTGGCCCATGAGGCCTTAAGCCTCTCAAGATCCTCTCCTGAGTACTCCCTAGCTCCCGCATGCGTCACGACTATGAGGTTCACCCTGTCTTTAAGCGGCTCAAATACTTTAAGCGCCTTGAAAGCCGTGAAGCCTGTGGTTGACGCCACGATCACGTGTCTTAAGCCGAGCTCCTCAACCCTCCTCCTGGCGGCTTCAAGAGTTCTAACCGTGTTTTCAGCGCCAGGCTTCTCAAAATAAATGATCGTGCGCTCCATAACTCCACCCATACCATAGTCGGACTTGAGGCTTTTAAGGGTTAAGCCTTAACCTACTCCTCCCAGCCGCATATCTTCTTGAGGAGAGACACGAAGTAGCTGAAGTTCTGGAAGGACACGTCGGGCGGCACAGCGTGATCAACACCTGGGAAATACCCTCTTGTCTCCACGAGCGGAGGCACTTTACGGTAAACCTCCTTCTCGATATCCCTACGGCTCCTCGCCAGCCTCCTTTTATCTATACCGCCGAACAGCACAAGCCTAGGATACTTCCTTCTGAGCTCCAGCACATCCATCCCAGCCGCTACCTCGCAGGGCGTTATCCCGTTTACTCCGGCTCTGATCAGCTCAGGTATCAGCGGCTCAGCATTACCATCGCTATCCACCACCAGCACCTCAACCCCATGGCTTCTAAGCATTCTACAGATCTCGCTATATACTGGGGACATGTAGTCTCTGAACATCCCGGGTGAAATCATCGGCCCGGCCTTATAGGCCATATCCTCATTGAAAACCACGTAGTCCACCTCCACCTCCTCTAAAGCTCTGGGCAGAACCCGGAGGTGGAACTCAAGGTAGTGCTCCAGCACATCCTCTACTAGGCTGGAGTCCCTGTAGAAGGCCAGCAGCATGCCCTCAAGCCCCATCATATCCCTGGTCCACCAGAAGGGGCCTCTAAGCGTCATAGCGACAGGGTAATCCCTCTCCCTCAGCCTCTCCACGAGGCTAGGCCATTTAGCCGGGTATCTCTCCCGGCTATTTGGGTCATACCTTTTCTTAATCTTCTCGAAATCATCTCGGCTTTTAACGGGGAAATCTATAAACGTCCTAGTTGCGAAGCCGCTCCATCCATTTCTCCAGTCGTCCTGGAACCCGAGCTGCGTCACGCCTAGGCTGTCAACCCAGACCCTGTATCTCTCGTCCTCACGTATGACGCGGTATTCGAACGGGGGTATTGGGCCCAGGTTCAGCAGTGTGTCGCTAGGAGCCCATTTAAACCCCTCGCTGGGGTATGAGGTGATGTTCACGCTCCTGAGATTACACTTGACAAGCCCCAGGTATTCCTGGGGGCTCACTCCCTCGGGTAGTCCTTCTCTCCGCCACCTCCTAAGGGTCGCCGGGCGCGCGCCTCCAACGTTCAATGGCACCTTGTCAGGGTTCCCGAATCTGGCTACTTCGAGGAAACGCTCTCTAGCGTTCATTTAACCACCTTGACGCGGCGGCGCTGGGCCGAGGAAATAAATTATGGTTAAGTTTAAATATGTTCTCTACACCCTCCACCCGTCAACGTCTTCCACTTAAATAATGCCTTGACGGTTGCTGGCATTTTTCGGGCTAGAAAGCCTCTTGAGAAATGCCTTTTACACGGATTAGTCCCTGCTTTTAGAACTTGGATAAACAGTGTTAACCTAAGCTAGATATTAAATTAAATACTGTTAGTTATCACCATATTTTCTCTTCGCAATGGTTAAAATTTAGGCTTCAACCTAGGCTTAGGCTATATTAAAGAAGTTAAAAAGATGTGTAGCGTCCTTGGCTTAAACAGGTTGAAGGATGTGATGAGGGTGTGGACGACCCTGCTTACAGCCCTCGGCTACGGAATATTTAGCGTTGTTAAAGCCGATCCAAGCAAAACCGTAATTAGGGTCTACGATTCAGTTGAGTGTTCAGCTCTCAGAGACGTTGAAGAGGAAGGAAGCCATTTTGTAAGAGGCGTCGTAGCCGGCGGCATTTCGGAGCTATACGGGGAAACCATGGTGGCTGAAGAGACCAGATGTATAGCGAGGGGCGACCCGTATTGCGAGTACTCGATCTCTAAACTACCTAGAAACAGAAAGATAATGTTTTAAAACTTAAGCTACCAGCTGTCCCGCTTTGGCTACGCTGGACACGTCGACCACGTACATCTGCCTACTTCCCTCGTGGGTTGAATCTACACATACTTTGCCTCCGTCCCGGCTCCATCGGGGATGAAGATCACATCTTATCTCCCCCCGTAGCTTCGGAAGAGAGTAGAACCTTCCGATAACGATCAGTTCCCCGGTCTCAACCCTACACATCATCAGCCTCCTGTAGCCCTGGGCATCAGGATAGGTGTCAGTCAATATCCACCTCCTGTCGGGGGAGAAGCTAC
>CAYSTQ010000122.1:0-5899 GCA_964433855.1 uncultured Thermoproteales archaeon | reverse complement strand
ACAGTTCCTCAGGCTCCCCGAACTGCTGGACTACGCCTGCCCTTAACACGAGTATCTTGTCCGCGACGGCCATCGCCTCCTCCTGACTATGGGTGACGTGAAGGACGGTAAGCCCCAGTTTTTTCGCCATTCTTCTAAGCTGGTATCTGAGCTCTATGTTTAAAAGCAGGTCGAGGGCGCTGAGGGGCTCGTCTAGGAGGAGTATGTCTGAGCCTGAAGCAAGCGCCCTAGCCAGAGCGACGCGTTGCTTCATGCCTCCACTAAGCTGATGAGGATAGGCGTCTCCCCTCTGCGCTAGGCCCACCATTTCAAGTACCTCTACGGCTCTACGGATCGCCTCCGCCTCTCCAAGCCCTTTTATTCTAAGCGGGTAAGCGACGTTATCGATAACCCTCATATGGGGGAACAGGCCGTAGCCCTGCGGCATGTAGCCGACCCCTCTCTCCTCAGGGGAGAGATGCGACACTGGCTCGCCGTCGATAAACACCTCTCCAGTGTCTGGCTTCAACAGCCCAGCTATCACCTTTAAAAGAGTTGTCTTGCCTGCACCAGTGGGGCCCAGAACCGCGACATACTCCCCCCTATCAACTGTGAAAGACACGTTTCTCAGGGCTGTGACGGCACCATACCTCTTCGTAACGTTTTCAAGCCTGAGCTTAGTAGTCAACCCGTTGAACCTCCAGATACGCCCAGCGGTATAGTTAAAAGGGTGTGTTATAGATTCTTTGTCGATAAACTATATTCCACTCTTTAGATAGATGGAGGACGATTGAGATGGGCCGTGGCAACCCAGCGGACAGATACCTGCCCTGGAGGGACTCTAGAGGGTGGCAGTGCAGGCGCTGCGGGCGGTGCTGCGTAGACTATGTTGTCCCGTTAACAGCTGGTGAAGCCATGGTTTATCCGATTAAATACGGCCCCTTTGTAGTCGTGGCCAACCGGGGAAGACGGTACCTGCTGAAACGCGGTGACGGCTCCTGCATATTCCTAACCTATAACAACGGTGTGGCTTACTGTAACATATATTATCAGAGGCCGCTGGCCTGCAGACTGTATCCCTTCTACATAACTAGGCGGCCGATAGAGGGGTTGCCGGCTGAACGGGCAGCCTACCGCAACCTGTACGTTTACCTTGACAGGCATTGCCCGGGGGTAAATGCTGGTAAAGGAATAGAGACCCTTGTAAAGAAAGCCGTGGAGACCTGGCTTACGTATAATGCCCCCTATAGCTTCCGTGTCCCAGCCAGACCCTAGCCCAGTCCCTCCTCAACTATTTTAAGGGCTTCCACAAGCCTGTCAGCCTCTTCAGGGATATTGTACAGGTAGAAGCTGGCCCTAACCGTGCCCCCCGGAACCCCCATTCTGTCGTGCAGCGGCTGCGCGCAGTGGAGCCCGCTTCTAACAGCTATCCCGAACTGATCTAGGAGGGCCGCCACCTCATGGGGCGTCAACCCCTTCACGTTAAAAGGTATTATCCCTACCCTATGCTCGAGCGGTGGCCCGTAGGTAACGACCCTGTTGAGCTCGTTGCTCATGCGCTCTAGCGTGTACCTTGTAAGCTTCCTCTCATGCTTAGCCACCTCTTCAAGCCCTATGGCCTCTAGGTAATCTATAGCTGCCGCCAACCCGACAGCGCCGGCCACATTAGGTGTGCCGGCCTCAAACCTTTCAGGTCCCTTAACCCATCTAGGTCTACAAACGTCTCCGACACACTTGACTTCAACTACTATGCCGCCCCCGTAGAGCACAGGCGTCCACGATTCTAGGAGTTCCTCTTTAACGTATAGCACACCTATCCCCATGGGCCCCAGCATCTTATGGCCGCTAAAGGCGAGCATGTCGCATCCAAGCCTTTGAACATCCACCGGCATATGCGGCACGCTTTGAGCCCCGTCGACAAGGACTAGGGCTCCCTTGTCGTGGGCCGTCTCAGCTATCGTCTTAACGTCGTTCACGGTGCCGAGCACGTTCGAGGCATGCGTCACGCAGACGATCCTCGTCCTATGAGTTATGAGGCTTAGAAGCTCTTCATAGTCTAGAAGCCCCTCATCAGTTATGTCACAGATCCTGAGGCGTATTCTTCGCGTCTCGCACAACATCGCCCAGGGAAGCAGATTGCTGTGATGCTCCATCACCGTCGTCACGACCTCGTCTCCAGGCCTAAGCATCCTGGCCAGCTGGGCGGCTGCCAGATTTATTGCCTCGGTCGTGTTCCTGGTGAACACTATCTCATGGCTTCCAGCCCCTATGAAGCTGGCGACCCGGTCTCTAGCTTTCTCGTAAAGGTCTGTGGCCTCCTCGCTGAGCCTGTGGATGCCTCTGTGCACGTTCGCGTTACTGTGCGTATAGAACTCACGTATAGCCTCTATCACCTGCACTGGCTTCTGGGAGGTCGCGGCGTTGTCGAGATAGGCTATCTTGTAGCCGTTAACCTCTTTCTCAAGCAGCGGGAAATCTTTTCTAAGGAGGTGGGGATTTAGAGCCATGGCGATTACCCGTAAGTAAAATATGTTTCGGCCCAATAAACATTGTTAAGGGGTTAGTATGAGCGCCGTGGACGAGTATGTGGAGAGCATAAGGGTTAGCTGCACGTCTAGCCGGACCTTCACCGTGATCCTGAAACCGGGGAAGGTAGGGGAGGTGTTCGACAGGGTTATGGCTAAGGGAAGGGTTGTTCTGAATTTAGGCGGCGCCATGGTTCGCGTAAGGTTCGGGGATGTTAAGGTGACCCTGTTTAGGAATGGGAGGATGGTGCTTCAAGGTATAGAGGAGCGGGAGGTCAAGGGGTTCCTGAGCCGTATCCTGGCATAGCCGATAACAATGTTAATTAGGATAGGCGTCAAGATATTGACGGGTGAAGTGCTTGTCCGACATGTTAAAAGGCGTTAAAGAACTGCTTAGGTCACATGGTAAACCGCCTAGAGAGGTTTACTTTGACAGTGAGAACTCAGGCTGGGTGCCGCCTGAAGTAGTTGAGGCTATGCTCCCCTACTTCAACAAGATCGGCTACGGACATCCTTCCATAACGAATAAGCCGGGATGGGAGGCTTACGAGGCGTTATTTGAGGCTTCAAGCTATATAGCGCGGACGATAAACGCTGATTCTCCCACCAGGCTCACGTTCACGCATAGCGGTACAGAGGCCAATAACCTGGCGGTAATGGGGGCGGCCTTGGCGCGTGGTAGAGGGAGGATAGTCGTGTCAGCGGTGGAGCATCTCAGCGTGATGTTCCCAGCTGAACACTTGGCTAGGAACGGGTTTAAGCTAGTCAAAATACCGGTTGACGGCGAGGGCTTCATAGACCTCGACAAGCTGTCAGACCTCGTCACAAAGGACACAGTTCTAGTCAGCATAATGTCGGTTAACCACGAGATAGGCACGGTGGAGCCGGTCAGGGAGGCTGTCGAGATCGTTAGGGACAAGGCCCCAGATGTCCTAGTGCACACGGACGCCGCTGACGCCTATGGGCGGATACCCTTGGATGTTAAGAGGCTTGACGTAGATCTGCTCACGATATCAAGCCATAAAATACATGGGCCGCGTGGGGTAGGCGTCCTATACATTAAAGAAGGCGTGAAGCTTGAAAAGATACTGTTCGGTCAGCTCAGCACTCAGGAGCTCTGGCCTGGCGTAGAGAACGTGCCGTTGATTATGGGTTTTAAACGAGCGGCTGAGCTGGCCTTCAAGGAGTTTGAGGAGAACGTTGCTAAGATGAGGAGGCTGAGGGACATGCTTATAGACGGGGTGCTAGAGAAGGTTCAGCATACCCTGCTTAACGGGCCTAGAGGAGACAGGAGAAGCCCGGATAACGTTAACATAAGCTTTCTCTACTGTGAAGGTGAGGCTATAACCGTCGAGCTAAGCCTGAGAGGGATATACGTGTCAAGCGGCAGCGCCTGTACGAGCCGGATATTGGAGCCTAGTCATGTCCTGCTGGCTATAGGCAGGCAGTATGAGGAGGCTCACGGCAGCATACTCTTCAAGATCACGAGGTATCATACGGAGGATGACATAAAATACACGCTGGATAATCTTCCGAAGGCTATAGAGAGGCTTAGATCAATAAGCCCGATTAAACCAGGCTCAGATGGCTAGCCTGCTACTCGGCTAGGTAGCCCCTGTTTACAGCTAGCTTGCATATCTCGCAAATAGCCTTCTTAACATCCTTCTCGGACGCCTCTCCATTCTTCAAGGCATCGGCTAGTTGGTCTATAAGCCTGGATATTTCATCGTCCTTCTTAAGCATCTGGGAAAGCCTGTGCCCCCTCTTGGACTTTACATAGTAGTTAACAGCTGGCTGGGTGACGCCCATGATCCTGGCGGCTACAGACTGCGTCATCCCGCTGCTGATGAGCCTCTCAGCTACAACCGCCCTTACCGCCGGTATAAGCAGTCTGGCTACCTGTTCACATCTAGCCTTCAACATGTCTCTCACTTATCTCTAACCTCTGACTAGATTAGGTCAATCAAGGTATTAAAAATATCTCTGTTATTGTGATAAAACATTGTTTTGAAGGTGGGCTGAGCCCCTAAACCCTGTAGATGGCTACCCGGCTCTATGTCGAAGTCCCTATGAAATACTTAAGTAAAACAGTACAGTTCTTCAGAGCTCTCATAGATTCTCGCCTAGCATGGCTGTGTTTACAATACCTATATAGATAGGAGGCTGTGTTCTCCCAATGGGCTTGGTGATCCAGGCCGTGTCAGATCATGGAACGGCGGCGTTAGCCCCCTTGTTTAAACAGGAAGTGTTGTAGAGATGGTTCCACAAATATTTAAGTAATCCATGCGCGCCTGGAAGGGACTACACGTATAATAGCCCTAAGAAGCCTTAAAGGGCCGGGATGCCGTGGCCTGATAAAGTTATATGTTTCTACCCCGTTTCTTTCATGGAGGTTCTTAATGGGAGACCGTAGGGATGAGCTAGGGGAAAGAATTGCTAGAATAGAGAAGACGTTGAACGAGTTGCTGGAGAGGCTGAGGCTCATAGAGGAGCTACTCTCAAAGGGGGACGATGCGTACTCGCTCATGCTTGCCCGCGCCATACTTTCAGCCTCCTCAATGCCTGCTTTGAAGGCGGCAAGGAGGCTTATCGAGGTAGAGCGGGCGCTTAGGTCTAAGGGGTTGGCTGACGATATATCTAGAAGCATTGTCGAGCTTCTCCTGTTTAAAGGCCCTCTCAACATCTCGGAGCTGACTCGTGAACTTAGGCGGTACAGGGGATCGGCGTCTAGGAGAATAGTTTCCAGTAGGCTTAAGAAGCTGGTCAAGGAAGGCATAGTTAGGCTGGCTGGCAAAGGGAGGGGAAAGAAGTACACGATAGAATAATTTTAGTAGAAGCGATTATTTACGAAATGAGCATCCTAAAAGCAGGAGTCTCCCTACTTAAGTAGGGGGTCAATAGGATAAATAATAGGTGTAGGCATCATGTTCCCAACCAGGTTTTCCTTAGGCTGCGTACTTCTGACCGCTGTAATCCTTTTTGCGTCGATTGTGGCAGTTTGTAAAGCTCATCTATCATATTCCCAGCTGGCCAGTATAGAATATACTGTTTCTATCCCTGACACCATGGGCCAGGAGATTCACGTTAAAATGATCGTGAGAAACATCCCCGCTGGAAAAGACAGTGTTTTCAGGATCAGATCCCCCCACCCGATTAATTTCCTAATTACTGATCTGAAAGGCAGAGTTCTTTCATTCAAAGTAAGAAGCCTTACCTCAAGGCTCGGCATCCCATACATCGAGGTGAGAATCCCGTCGAGTGAAGGCCTCATCATTGAGTATTCAATAAGTGGCTTATCCTTTTCAGCCCTCATATTCACCGGCCGTGGATGGGGGTATATTGGCAAGGACTTTGGAATAACCTTGGAGGCTCAGCTTCTACTCTCACCCGGATGG
>CAYSTQ010000121.1:0-5927 GCA_964433855.1 uncultured Thermoproteales archaeon | reverse complement strand
TTAACCCGCGTAATAGCAAAAGCCAGCAAGGCCTTCCTACCACCAACAAACTCAGGGATACTGCTATACGGGACAAGAGCCACTCTTTCCACAGCCACCTCGATTCTACGGCCTAACAGTTTCGAAAGAGCGGCAGATGCTCTAGCCGCGCCCTTTCTCGAGGCGTCAGCCACCACCCTTAACGGTATCATGATCTCCTCCCCAAAAGCTCATCAACATCCAAAATAAGACATATGTCACCGTTTCCAAGTATAGAGGCGCCCGAAAGACCTTTAATGCCTCTAAGCAACGAAGGCAATGGCTTGACCACGATCTCATCCTGCTCCAAAACCCTTGAAACCGCTATAGCCGCCCTTGAGCTACCACGGCTATCCACAACTATAACTCCACTCTCCTTTTCCGTATCCCCAAGACCGAAAATATTGCCTAAATCATAAACCGGTATTATCGAGTCGTCATATCTCATAAGGGTCGAATCATTTAGCCGAACCGTTGGAAAAGCCTTAAGGTTAACTATACGTTCAACGTTAACTAACGGTATAGCGAAGAAAAGCCGTTTGGCCTCGATGATGACGCAGCTAAGGGTAGCCACCTGCAACGGTAAACGGAGAGAAAAACGCGCCCCCCTCCCCTTTTCAGTCCAAACTTCTACACTCCCCCCAAGTCCCTCAACCATCTTCTTCACGCTGCTAAGCCCAATACCGCGGCCGGAAACCCCGCTCACCTCGCTCTTAGTTGAAAAACCAGGTGTGAAAATTAGCTGTATAATCTCCTCCACAGACATACCCTCGACAATCTCGGGAGAAACAATACCTCTCTCTATAGCAACGCGTTTAACCTTATCCAGATCGATGCCACGGCCGTCATCCTCCACCTCGACCACAACATAATTTCCCTCCTTCCTAGCTGCGACCCTGACAACTCCAGTCCTAAGCTTACCGTTTTTAACCCTTTCATCTGGTGGCTCAATACCATGGTCAACAGCGTTACGAACCAGATGCACCACGGGATCCAGGATATCCTCTAGGATTCTCCTGTCAACTTTTATCTCATGGCCCTCAATAACGAGATCTATCTCCTTCCCCATACTTCTTGAAAGATCCCTCACCATCCTAGGCAACAGCGAAAAGATCTGCCCTATTGGAATAAGCCTAACCCGCATAACTATGTCGTTTAAATCCCTTGAAAGCCGTCTAAAAGTCTTGGCAACCTCCTTCAGCTGGGCCAACTCATAACTCCGGGAAATAGCATCCAGCCTCGACTGGAGAAGCATTATCTCCCCCACTAGATCGAAAAGCTTGTCTAAATCCTCGACCCTAACCTTAACCTCCTCAATCTTACTGGAAACCGCCAGCTGCGTGCCATTACTGCTAAGACTAACGCCGCGCTCCTTCTCAAGCTCCATCTCAATGCCGCGAAGTAGAGCGTCAACCTCAAGATCCTTTAAAACACGGCTTCTACCCGAAGGAACCGCCTTAACCTCCACCTCGGCTGCCTCAACATCAACAATACCATTAACCTCCCTAAGCTTCGCTAGCGTCTCCCTCCAATCCTTCAAAGCAACTAACGCACGCATTTCCGAATCTTCGAACATCGCAAGATCCTCGGGGAGAGTTTTAACAACGTCTCCTCCTTCCTGCAGAATTCTCAGAACCATGAACACCGTTATCTGCTTCATAGGATGATTCTCATCAAAACGTATTTTAACGTCGTAAACACGCCACCCCTCATGTACGTGTGCAGCAACATCATCTGCTGAAACGCCGTAAAAATCTAAAATACCGTCGCTTCCCTCACTACTCCCCCCAAGGCTCTCAACGAGCTTAACAGCATTCTTAACCTCCTCAACACCGGCATCATTCTTCATTTTTAAACCATTAAGACGAACGCGGATAGCGTCTAAACACTTCAGAGCGACGTCGACAAGCTCGGGAGAAAGCCTTTTACGGCCATCTCTAACATCCCCGAAGACGTCTTCAAGCTTGTGCGCAAGCTCTGAAACCAAATGCTCACCCATCATCCCAGAGTTGCCCTTAATGGTGTGAAGAATCCTCATCAAATCAGTTAAAGCGTCAGGTCCCCCCTCCCCCCTTTCTAGTTTTAGCAATAACTCCTCAACTCTGTCAAGATGCTCACTGAGCTCCTCCACATAAAGATCCCTGTATTTACCTAAGAGATCTTCCACTGGACACCCACCTCCTCGCAGCCAAATATTTAAGCCTAGCTACGTTAACAGCCTCATCACCTATCTTATCAAGCGGAAGAACCTTATCCACAACCCCAGCTTCAATGGCAGCCTTAGGCATTCCGAAAACTACACAGGTATCCCTATCCTGAGCAATCGTGAAACCTCCCACCGCCTTAATAGCCGTCATACCGTCAGCGCCGTCCCTACCCATACCCGTTAACAGAATCCCAACGGTGCAGCTACCAAACACCTTAGCCACACTCATCATCATAGGGTCAGCCGAAGGCCTGACATTATTTACCTTAGGCCCTCGATCCAATTCAATAACTATCCTTCCTCTACGCCTAACCACCAGCATATGATAATCCCCAGGCGCCACGTAGACTGTCCCCGCAAATGCAGGCTCTCCATCCACAGCCTCCTTAACCCTGACCTCCGTCCGCTTATCCAGGTTACTGGCAAAAACCCTAGTGAAGAAAGGCGGCATGTGCTGAGTCAAAAACACAGCCGCTGGAAGATCCTCGGGAAACCTAGATAGCACCTCCGCGACAGCCGAAGGCCCACCCGTCGAAGCCCCAATAGCAACAGCTACAAGAGGCCTGCCAGTATAGGGCGCACGAACCTTACTAACCCGTCTAGCCTGAATAGGCCGCCGCGTAACCATTCTAAGATTCGCCACGGCAGCGCTCCGAATCTTCCTCAAAAGCTCCTCTCTAATCTCCGAAAGGTCAACCATGATCTTCCCATAAGGCTTAGCCACAAAATCAACCGCCCCACTGCTAAGCGCCTCAAGCGTAACCTCAGCCCCCTTACGCGTCAAAGCACTAAACATAACCACAGGCGTCGGGCGCAAACGCATAATCCTCCTAAGAGCAGCCAACCCATCCATCCTAGGCATCTCAACATCCATAATAACGACGTCCGGCTCAAGCTCCACAACCCTTTCACAGGCCTCAACCCCATCGCTAGCAGTGCCAACCACCTCCATGCCGGGCTCTTCATCAATAAGATCGCAAAGCACCTTTCTGGTAAACAGCGAGTCATCCACCACCAAAACCCTTATAGGCATTCAACCACCCCAGCAGCCTCCCTAACTACTCTAACAAGACTCGCGTCATCAAACGGTTTAACAAGGACACCGATCGCCCCAAGACGCATGGCAAGCTTAGCCAACTCCCGCTGACCAACAGCGGTAATCATCACGACACGCGCATTAGGGTCAACATCCATAATACGCTTCAACCCCTCAATACCGTCAACCCCCGGCATTATAACATCCATTAAAACCACATCCGGGACAGACCTACGGAAAACGTCTACGGCCTCCTCGCCGTCCCTCGCCTCGCCCACGACCTTAAACCCGGCTGCCTCAAGCTTGGCCTTAAGCACAGCCCTCATAAACGGCGAGTCATCCACTATTAGAACTTTAACACCCATATTACATACCCAAAATAATTCAAGATAGGAAACACTTTAGCGTCTCGTGGAAAGGCGTTTAACCGTAGCCAGGAAGCCACAGGTCTCTACTTTATTTAAACGCCCACATAGTCAATATTCTAAAAATTATAACTATACAGTATAGTGGCGGGGAATATGTCTTCAGATCTAAACAGGATAAGTAGACGGGTTCGTGAAGCCACCGATGTGGTGGATAGCATAGCTCAAAACCTGGCGGCGGCCATAGAGGAGCTAAGCGCCTCCGCCCAGGAAATAAGCACTTCAGTTCAGCAGGTGGCGCAAGGATCCCAGACCGCAGCCTCCCGCGCCAACGAATCCTCAAATCAAATCCAGGCCCTCCTCAAATCACTCGAAGAAATAAAGAAAATGGCTGCGGCAAGCATGGAGAAGGCTAGAACGGCAGCCACGGTAGCGGCAGAGGAAGCGAAAGCAGGCGGGGAGGCGACCAGGAGAATGAACAACGTGGAGAAAAACGTCGAAGTCACAGGCAAACTGGTAAACGAGTTAGGCGAAAAAAGCCGGAACATAAAGAGGATACTCGACATGATAACCAGTGTAGCCGACCAGACAAACCTGCTCGCGTTAAACGCAGCGATAGAAGCAGCCAGAGCTGGTGAGGCTGGAAGAGGCTTCGCCGTCGTAGCCGAGGAAATACGCAAACTTGCAGAGGAATCCCGGCGGTCCACGAACGAGATAGCGCGGTTTGTGGAGGACATAGAGAAGTCGGTAAGCGACGTGGTAAGCAACATGGACGCCACTACAAAGGATCTACGAGAAGCATCCGAGATAATAAGAAGAGCGCTAGGAAAACTGGGAGACCTCGCAAAAGACTCGAAGGAGACGGCCGACAGCGCAGCGGAAATCTCTAAAGCGATAGACGTGGCCGTAGACACGCTCGCCAAGATCCAGTCATTCGCCGCAGAAATAGCCGCTGCGGCTGAACAGCAGGCGGCAGCCGCTGAGGAAGCCTCAAGCGCTGTAGAGGAGCAGACTTCAGCTATAGAGGAACTTAACGCCAGTGCACAGCAGCTCCAGGACGCCGTACAGGTGCTTCAAGAAGCAGTTAAAGAGCTGAGACAGTACACGGCCGTAAGGAAAGAGCCGAAAAAGGAGGCGGGTGTAAAGGTTAAAGCCAGGTAATAAGGTGAGGAGATGTCACAGGATAAGGGAGAACTCCAGTTTGTGACGTTTACCCTAGACAAAGAGGTTTTTGGTATAGATGTCAGACAGGCGAGGGAGATTATAAAAGTGAAGGAGCCTACAAGGATTCCTCAGGCACCCCCCTACATTAAAGGAATAATAAACCTAAGGGGGCAGATCACCCCCATAGTAGATTTAAGAACGATTCTTGGCCTAGACGCAAGAGGATTGGAAGATGAGAACCGAGTTATAATAACTGAGATCAACGGTGAAACCGTCGGGATATTAGTAGATGCCGTGCTCGGCGTCCAGAGGATATCCATGAAAGACATAGATCCTTTACCCGAGCTAACGAAAGGGGGGGATAGCAACAGCATAATAGGCATAGCCAAAAGAGAAAACAGTCTAATGATACTGATAGACATAGAAAAACTCCTTGGAGGAGGCAAACTAGAAGGGCTTGAACTATCAGATCTAACCCCGAAAACAGTAAAAAAGAAAACAAAAACTGTCAAGTCGAAATCCTCAGCTTAACTATTTTTCTAACCTAATCTAATTTTTAATTAATACATTAACTAAAAATTGTGAAAACTGGAAAGACAAGTATAAATTACAGTATTAAATGTTTTATATTAGATTTTCAAATTATATATTTTTGCCGGTAATACAGAATCGAAACCGTAGCGATAATCAAGGTCGCCAGAGAAAAAACATTGCAGCTAGTAACAGTTAAGATAGCCGATAAAAACAGAAACATGTACAGTATAAGGACATGCTTACGAAAGAAGCGGTTAAACACAAAATAAAGCTGGCCCCTAGTATTTTGAAGCAAAGCATTGTAAACCTTGCGCCCCTTCCTTGAAAGCCTAATAGCGACTGTATGATACTTCTTCCGTCTAAAAAACAGGCGTCTTTTAGTAGACTCCACTATGAAAAACTCTTTAAATTTATCAATATAAGAACGGGTAACAGCAGGGGAAAGATCCAAGAAAGACGCAAGCTTATTCAGCGAAACAACATTTTCCCTAGAAGAGCCTACAACGGTGATTATACGATAGAGGATAACATGAGAAATCAAAGTATTCGCTAAGGCTCTTGGTCGTTGGTCATTCACAGCCTTGTCTTTAAGTCCAGTTTTTCT
>CAYSTQ010000120.1:0-5939 GCA_964433855.1 uncultured Thermoproteales archaeon | reverse complement strand
TTCTCCGAAAAACTTCTTTGCTGCCTCGGCGACGCATTTCCTATATTTAGGAAACGTATATACTCTTACCACGTCCATAAATCCCTTTAATGTGTTTGCTATGCTGGATATTTCCGAGAAATTCATTGTTTTTTCGCGGCCATTTACTAACGCGTAAACAGGGATCTCCATGGCCTCCATTGATATTGAGTAAGGTATTGATGGAACTGTTGGGACATCTATTATGACGGTTTCTGGATCGACCCCTGCCATATTGGCTATCTCTTCTTCTATGGCGTGTCTGACATCGTCTCTCGTAAGGATGCTAGCCATAAACTTGTCTTTGATATGATATATCGTTAAGGCGCCGTCCCATGAGCATTTAAGAAGTATTCTTTTATCTAGCATGTCCATCAGTTCCGCAGCCTTTTTAAGTTCTTTAGTCAGGTTTCTCCGCTTTTTTAGTTCTCTTAGCTTAGTAAGAACATAATAATCATCTAATGTAATATAGTCTTCAACAGTGTTAAAACTTAAAAGCCCAAGCTCATCTCGGGCGTACTCCATAGCCTTACTTATCATTATTTCAGCGCTTCGCACGGTTCTATGGAAGTATACAGCTTTAAACATCTCATAGCGTGCTATAAGGAATGACTCAAGCGCGAATAGGGCTCCTGGCATCTTGAAAGCAATCATGTTTTCAACGACTGATGACGAGTATATCAGTCTGTATATATCTATTAGACCGTATTCAACGCCCGTGTAATGTGAATCCCTTAACAGGAAATCCATTTTGTCCGAGTCAACGGCGCCGGATATTATATGTGTTAAAAACGGTTTCTTCCCGTATCGTCCAGTAGCCATTAAAGCTATTTTCTTAGGGTCATAACCATAGCTAGAGATCTTGTCTTTTACCTCACTGTTTAATATAAGCCAAACTGACAGATCCTCGTGTGTTTTATCTAGATATTTAGCGGTAAGCTCTTCAAATGTGTATGAAAAAGGACCATGACCTAGGTCGTGAAGCAATCCAGCTAGTCTAACCTCCTCAATTTCCTCCTCTTTAAGAAAGCCTTCTTCGTACAAATGAGAGGCGAAGACGCCGCTTACATGCATTACGCCTAATGAATGTGAAAAACGCGTATGGTCGGCACCAGGATACGTTATGTACGCACCGGATAGTTGCTTAATGTATCTGAGTCTCTGAAACACCTGGGTATCTATTATTGATCGTTCAATCTCGTTTAGGAATATATATCCATGTACCGGATCTTTTATCTCGGCTACGTGTTTTAGATCTATTTTATGAGGCAAAACAGCCCCCCTTATTATCTATTAGATGGGTTATTTTTAGCTTGCTTTAAACTCAATTTTTCCCATACTATTTTTCTAATCGATTCCTGTACTATTTTAATGGGAGGAGTAGCATCAATCACCACATATTTCTGCTCTTCGGCCCTTTTCCTGTATATGGATCTTACACGTCTTAAGAATCGTATTCGCTCAAATTTTTCCTTGCTAACTCCGAGTGTTTTTACGCGGTTTTCAATTCTATTTAAAGCTACTGACGGATCCACGTCTAAAATTATCGTTAAATCCGGTCTAGGAACACACATATTTATCTCTTCAATCCATTTCTCGTCAAGCCCTTCGGCACTTTGGTAAGCTATGCTGGATTCCACATACCTGTCGCATATTACTATTTTATTGTCACGGAGCGCTGGTGCTATTACTTTCTTGAAATGTTCAGCACGGTCAGCCGCAAAAAGCAAAGCGTCGACTTCAGGCATTGACAGATCCTTTTTCAAATAATGTCTTATCAACTTGCCTATTGGACCATTTGTAGGCTCTTTTGTCAGTAGAACACTAAAGCCCTTTTTCCTAAGCCATAGGCTTAATAGTTTAGCGTTTGTCGTAAGCCCGGCGCCGTCTATCCCTTCAAAGGCTATAAAAAAACCTACCATTTTTCCACCACTCTGACTCTTTTTATGTTTTTACACCTAGTTTTTCGTGCTTTGATAACTAGGTAGTTTTCAAGTATTTCTAACATTTCATATATATTTGTTCTTCCTATACCTTTATCGTGTTTAAGAATAATTCTAACGCCTTCCTTTATTCTTTCCAGTCTAATCTTGTATATATCGCTGGTGACTCGATGAATATCTTTATCTTTAATATATTTATATGTAATTTTTATAAGAAATTCCCTAATATTAGTTAGATCTTTAAATACCGTCTTTGGAAGACGGGCCATCCAGGGATTGATTTCTTTTAGTTGGGCATCCTTGTAAATATATATTTTAAATGTTCTAGTGCCAGGATATAAATTATTGTCATTTGCTGGTGAAACAAATATCTCAGCGGATAATCCATGTAATGATAAAACTGCGTCAACGGCTAAGTCCAAAGCCTCTACGGCGCCTAGTATCTCAAAGTCGGCTACTAGCCTCAGCCGCAACACCTCCTAAACGAACAGTTTCATTAATCAAGCACGGCCAATAATACTAAACTATGTTCAAGGAAAAAACCTATGTGGGTGCTCTTAAATGTAATCGTTGCGGAGCTAAAGCGTTCTATTTAAGAATGCATTCTGGCGAGTCTTTGTGTGAGAACTGCTTTAGGAGATCTATAGAGCGTATAGTTAGCCGCACGCTTGCTTCAACGCGGTTATTGACGCCATCTGAGAAGATCGTTGTTGTCTCTTCAGGAGGAACCTATGCTTTGGCTGGCCTATATTTGACATGGTTAACCGAGAAACGTTTTCCAGAAGTGGAGTTAAAAACGATAATAATAGATGAACCTTATGTAAAGCCAAGATATATTAATCCTTATAAAATAGCAACATCGTTATCTGAAAAATTAGGGCTAGAGTTTATTGTAACTCATCCCACATCTATAGGTCATGATTGTTGGGAGACTAGAATACGGACAGCAGTTGAAATTGCCTTACAGGAGGGCTTCACTACAATTATAATGTGTAGGCCAGTAGAGGAAGACGTAGCAATCAAGTTTTATCGGCTTCTTCGCTACGGCCTTAGTAATTTCATTAAACATAAATACAACATAAAAATTATAAATGTTTTCGACAAGATAACATTTGTTGAAGCCATGAAATATGGACGGTTGCTAGGGCTTCCTTTGTTTGTGACTTGGTGTGGACAATATACAAAGATATATAGTTATTTTCTAAGGTTGCTTAAATATACATATATTGAATCGCCCACGTCAAAATTCGCGTTAAAATCCTCACTAGAAACCATCGAAAAAGCCATTAAAGGGGCCGCGGGCAACCCCTAGGCTCGGCCTCCATTCACAGCCAGCAGACTGGGTAGCCAGCTCAGCCCAGTTTACCCGCGAACGTCGCCGTCCACCCTTAGGGCCGCTCCCTTCCGGGCCTAACCCGGTTCGGGTGGCTAGGATAGCAGAGCCCTCTCTTCCGAGAGGGATGCTATCCTCCGGCGACCCCGCGGGGCTGAGCCTCATGGCCGCATGCCCAGTCCCCGGCCGTGAAGAGGGAGACCTGACCTAGGGTTACAGCCCCCGCCATATAGACCGTTTGCGGTTACAGGGGAGGCCTAGCCCCCCGGGCATTATCCCCGCGGCCCCATTTTTAGTAGTAAGAATGGGATTTATATAGGCATCGGCGTTAAAAGTTCCCTTGGGCTTCTGCGTGTTTACCGCGGTAATTTTATAAACATGGCTTTTTACATCTTAATTGGTTAAGCCGGGGTGGCCTAGTCTGGTTATGGCGGGGGGTTGCTAAGCCTTAGAGGGCGAACCCCCTGGCGGGAGCACCGCCACGTGGGTTCGAATCCCACCCCCGGCGCCAAGCCTATTTATGGAGGATGATGCTTGTGGAGGACGTACGTGATGTATGGGAAGCCGTGTTTGAGAATGGCGACATAGTTGTGAAGGAGGGGGATCTTGCTAAACTTAAGGAACGAGGGTATGGTGATTTTGCAGATGGAGTTTTTAAGCTTAGTCCTCTTGGAGCCTTTTTCTTGGCTGACAGGGGTAAATTAAAGATCTTGAAGAATGGTCGCTGTCTAGGGCTTTCAGAAATAGCTAAGCTTTTAGCGGAATGTGATAAAAACTTCTGGATTAAATACCTAGTTTATTCTGATCTTCGTAAGAAAGGCTTCATTGTAATAGAAGGTTTTCGAGATGAACCAGAGCTCTTAATAAAGAGACGTGAGGACGGCTTCTTTAAAACTATTGTGAGGATATTAGTAGAGGGCGCTAGAGTTGGATTTAGAGAGCTGTCTTCAATACTCGGTCAGGCCATGAGGACGGGTAAAGATGTTATAATATGCATAGTGGATAAGGAGGGTAACACTTCGTATTATCAGATCTTCAAACTAAGTTAATATTTATAATTAATATTTAAAGTGTTTGAACCAAAGTTCTAAGGATATTATCTGGGTTATTCTCTGAAAACGTTGGCGGAAACACTTATTCAATTTTAGTGGAGAATAACGATTAAGTTCTTCCCATGGGAGGCAGAGTTGATGCGCGACATATATCTAGGGAAAACCGCTGACGGTAAACGATTTAGCTTAGATCCTGACACATTACAGCGTCATATAGTAGTTTTCGGAGCAACCGGATCCGGTAAAACCACACTTTGTAAAGCTATAGTTGAAGGTTTAGCTATGGCCGGCTACCCTATCCTTGCGATAGACCCTAAAGGTGACGTAAGCGGTTTAGCCATAGCTAGTGAAAATCTTGAGTTCCGACCCTGGTGTGATGCTGAGGCCGAGGAGCGAGGGCTTTCGCCAGAGGAATACTCAGAAATATTGAAAAATAAGTATTTAGACGAGTTAAAACGTTGGGGGCTTTATCCGGAAGCATTAAAAGAGTATGTAGAAAACGTGGAAGTAGTGATATATACGCCGAGAGGTAGCTACGGGCTCCCTCTTTCTGTTAGCCCATCTCTTGATCCTATACCGAATATTGAAAAACTGATTGAGGAAGACCCCTCAGTAGTTTATGACGCGTTAAGCGGTGTGGCTTCTCTACTTCTTCAGTTAGCTGGCTATACAGGAGAGAATCGAGAAGAACAGGCTTTTCTGGCGGAGATAATAAGGCGGCATTGGTTTGAAGGCGAGCAGTTAACGTTGGAAGATTTAATAGATGAGGTTTTAAAGCCGCCGTTCAGTAAAATAGGTAAAATGAATATAAATGATTTTCTCTCATCCAAAGAGAGGAAAAAACTAGCTAGGAGTTTAAACGTTTTGATCTCTCACCCATCCTATCAATCTTGGGTTATGGGTGAGAAGCTGGACTTTGAAAGATTTTTTGGCAAGAGCGGCCGAATTTCCGTAATCGATCTTAGATTTATGAGTAGTTTAGAGGAAAGACAGGCTTTTCTAGGCATTCTTTTCCAGGAGCTTTATAGATGGCTTATAAGGAAAGGAGGGTTTGCAGGGCTTCGTTACATGCTGTATTTTGACGAAATAGTGGGCTATGTTCCACCAGTAGGTAATCCCCCCTCTAAGGACACGCTTATGTTGCTGGTTAAGCAGGGAAGGGCTTTTGGTTTAGGTTTATTGCTTGCCACGCAGAATCCAGTCGATGTAGATTATAAGGTGTTATCAAATGCCAATCATAGATTCATAGGTAGGTTATCGGCAAAGCAGGATGCTTTAAAAATTAAAAGTGGATTAAACCTAGATGGTGAATCCCTGGAAATAATATACGGATTAAAGCCACGCACCTTCCTGTATCATAACTACGATAAGGGTATAACCGAGATAGTTTCTACCAGATGGCTTATAAGCTATCATAGAGGTCCTCTTTCACCTAGTGAAATAAAAAAACTTACTTCTAGGCATGTAGGAAAAAAGGAAATGTTCAAGAAAAACCTTGTCGGGAATCCCGACAAGGTAAATAACCTAGACAGTAAACAATTATGCGAGCAAGTAATACCTATAAAATCGGAGGATAATCGGGTACGAGATGAG
>CAYSTQ010000119.1:0-5953 GCA_964433855.1 uncultured Thermoproteales archaeon | reverse complement strand
TTAGTTCATTTATTCGACTGTCAAGAAATTCATCTTTGCACACGTAGGGGAAACACAGGATTATTCTTAATATTTCACGATCATTTTCCAATCCTATTTTGATACGCATAAACTAGCTCTCCTGGAAAGCGGATTTACTTAGCCAATGATAATTCTTTTCTAGAAACTTTCTTAGAAATATTAAAAATTTTTCCGAACTACACGCACCGTATATACTCTCTCCGGTTAATATTTCAAAATTCCCCTTTTTAACAGCTTCTGTAAAGACCTTAGCAAGTCCCGCCTGTAGAATTCTTTCAAGCAATAGTTCTTCGACTTTTTTATACTGTCTTCTTCTAAGAACAACCCATCTACAGTTTTCAATAAACGGTCCACTTAGTACATTATCGTTTCCAATATATTTTAAAAGAAAACGCTTTTCCTGACTAGAGCCCACTGGAGGCCCCAAATGTTTTTCTATTGTAGGCAGCGTTAATGACTCTAATTCGAAAAGCATAATTACAGTATTTTTCTCATCGCTCCAGGCAGCTTTTGAGAATACCTTATAATGATACTGTTTCATTAATTTAATTATATTACTAATAGTTCTGTATATCTGCCCCCAAAGCACATCTGGTGGTTGTTCCTCCACGATGAACTTTAACCCTATTAATCCACTTTCTCTTTCTTTCAGTTTTCTAACAAATTCTGCCCTACTAATCGGTTTAGGCTCAGACGCTTGGAAAAAATCGAGTGCCGGATTCTCTAAGAAGGCCCTAGCTGCCGCCATAAAAAGACACATTTTTTCAAGTTTTAATGCGGCAGCTGCATTCCGTTTTTTATCTACAGGATCTATTACTATTAACGGCGAGTTAAACGCTTTAATAAGCTTCGAATAATCAGTTCGATCATAGTGTCTTTCTATGTCTATAATGGTTTTCCAGGGTCTCCAGTCAACAGCCGCTTTTAAAACGTCGAGGAAAGAGCCATAATTTATGATTAATAATTCACAAAGATAGCCTGAGAAACCCCCTATCTTTATCTCGGCGCCGTAAACACCTATGTTTTTCATAAATTTTTTAAGTAGCCTAACGTGTAGCCTTTTCTCTTCATCCATTTTACTGTTTACATATCTTGTGTGTAACCGTGTCCTGTCAACAGCTGTTTTAATATCTTCACAGTTTTCCACCTCATATGCTGGCACTATGTCTACTGTATACCCTGACAGAACAGCCTCAATGTAAGGATGCTCTGCATATTTCTCTACGGCTGTCCCACCTAGTTTTTTAACTATTAACCGAGCTATTTCTAAGCCTGTTTCCTTAAGATCCTCTAAAGGAGTTGTCTTAGGAAACAATAAAAATAGATCTATATCTTTATCCCCTGGGAGCCATGTCCCTTTAGCCACAGATCCTTGGATCTCAGGTTTCACAGAAATGTTTAATGCTTTAGCTGTTTCGTTCGCAGCCTTAAGGATAAGATTTATAGTTTTTAATAATGCGGCTTCCTCCTTTTGACTTGGCTTAACAATACCTTTTGCTTTTTCTAGTATTTTTTCAGGACTCAACCGCATCCAGCCTTCTCTCGTGAAGCGTTGTGTATATCGGGCCTTTAGTTGTTAGAACGCTCTTTTTAAGTTTTATGCTGTTAACACGTATTACACCTATATCTATATCTTTTAAGTCTAAAATTTTCCTACTTAACTTATCGGTCCGACCCCCCTTTACCCTACCTATTGTTACATGGGGGTGAAAGCGGCTGGTGTCTTTTCTTATACCTATTTTGCGCAGCGCTTGGTCCACCATTCGGTGGATTTCTATTAAATCCTCTGCCCCCTGAGAAAAACCTATCCATAGTACCCTTGGCCTATTTATATTGGGAAAACATCCTACGCCCCGGAGAAGCGCGCTAAACTCTCTGAAATTTATCTGAGAAAGGGCTTCTACTATTTCGCTAATTAGTGACTCCGGTATTTCTCCTAGAAATTTTATTGTCACATGAAGATTTTCCGGTTCTACAAATTTGATGACAGCGCCTAAACCTACAAACTCTTTCTGAACTTGGACTATTTTATTGATCATGCCGGGATCGTTCACGTCTATAGATATAAAGCTCCTTACTAGCCTCATCGACCATTTCCCCTTATCTTCTCCTTTAACCAATTGTTTAGTTTTTTACATGTAATAGGGTTTATACCTGCTCCTTCACCGCATCTTTCTAGTTTTTCGCATGAGAAACACGGTATTTCTTTAACTTCGTCAGGTATTTTTAGAGGAGTTAGAGCTTTTTTAGTGGCGAATACCATATAGGTTTTTCTACCCTTATAGGTAACAGTATCCCTTGTTACAAAACCTTGCTGTTCAAGCCTTCTTATTATTCTGGCACCATTCCTACTGTCTAAACCCAGTATCTTCCATATTTCACGCTGTAGAATGCCTTTTTTCCCAGATTCCCTTACTACCTCTAGGATTTTACGTTCAATGAGGTTTGCTAGATCGCTCAACTGGCTACCACCTATGCTGTCACTATGGATCATCTGTGCGAAAGGTCTCCATTCAATACTTTACATTTGCATAGGTGATATAAAACTATATTTCCCACTTGAAGATTCGGAGATTAAAAGACCTGTTTTAATTAATCAATTAAAAATATTTATTTAATTTATACAAGTATTACGAAATTTATTTTATCCATTAACTCTTTAAATCTATTCCTAACAGTAACCTCAGTTACGCCTGCTATCATTGCAACTTCTCGCTGAGTTCTTTTCTGGTTAGTTATTATAGCAGCTAAATATACAGCCGCTGCAGCCAAACCTTTCGGCATCCTACCACTAGTGAGTCTTAAGGAGGACGCCTCATTTATTATTCTTATTGCCAACTGTTCAACTCCGGCAGATAGTTTAAGAGAACTCGCTATTCTAGGCACGTAATCTACGGCTTTAGATGGCGGAACTTTCTCCAGAATCTCCTTAGTGAGAAGCCTATAGCTTCTCCCTATTTCCCTTTTATCGGCCCTTGCCGTATCTGAAATTTCATCCAGGCTTCTCGGTACCTTGTATCTTCGACAAGCAGCATATATACAGGCAGCAGCCATGCTCTCAATAGATCTTCCCTTTATTAAACGCCTTTTAGCAGCTCGCCTATACAGAATAGCCGCCTCATTAGCTATCGTGCCCGGTAAACCAAGCTGTGATGAAATACGTTCTATCTCGGTAAATGCGACATACAGGTTTTTCTCGGAAGATTCAGATATATTTATTATTTTATTCAGCCGCCGCATCCTGGATATTTGAGGCTTTCTTTCAGGGCTAAGACTTCTACCGCTTATATCCTTGTCACGCCAATCAATAGTTGTCGATAAACCTTTATTAGGTTTAAGAGGTGTTAACGGTGATCCTGTTCTAGCCCTTTTAATCTTCTGCTCAGAGTCGAAAGCCCTCCATTCCGGGCCTCTGTCTATCAAGTGGTCATGGAGCACCCAGCCGCAGTCTAGACAAGTTATCTCACCACGTTCAGGATCCTTTATAAACTGTGTGCCTCCACAAATTGGGCACCTGGCTTCTCGGCCCTTACGGAGCTTTTCATATTTTTCTTCTGTATAAACAGGGGCTAGATAGGGGTCATCGTCGACCCATCCTAACCCGTCTCCTACCATATGAACGCCTCCTTCTATAAGTTTTTACAGGTTTAGTAAAAACGGGTTGGCCAACATATTGTTCATATTCGGAGACGGAGACTGATACTACAATATAGGGGCTTGCCACTGGACCAAAAACATCCACCACTTTACCAATGGGTTTGGTTGCTAAATCGTATACTGCTTCGAACAGACGGGGGGCGAAACGGGCTTTAACTATAAGTTTGCCTTTTCCTGCCCGTAACACTACACCTAGCTTTCTCAACCATATCACCGCTCTAAAACGAGCACGCAACAATTTAGATGGACATTTAAAAACTGGATCGTTGCTGGAGCAAACCTTAGAAAAGAAGTGCTCCGTCCGTCATTGCCAACCATACTAAAATATTAGCGATAAGTATGCTATATATTTTATGCAGGGGAGCTTATCCTAGTTACAAATTCATGACATATATTTCTACAATATTTAAATAGACTATAACTTTTTACTCTTTATATATTATTAAATTTCACAGCTATCTTGACTATAATACCCAGAATAAGGTTTAATAAGACCCCGTTCCAAAACCTCTTCTAGGTAATTTAACGAGGCGGCTAAAATGGGAGTCTACCATGGTAATGATCTAAAAAAGCCTAGCGGTGGAAAAAAAGGTAAACACGTTAAAGTGAAACGTAAATATTGGATGGGAGGATATCCATTAAACCCGGTAATAGGCGAGGAACGAAGAAAAATAATTCGTACTAAAGGCGGTGGAATTAAAGTTAAGCTAGCAAAAATAGCATATGCCAATATAGCTGTACCAGGCGAAGGAAAAGTCGTAAAGACAAAAGTTCTCAAGCTCATCAGTAATCCATCTAGCAGAGATTTAGAGCGACGCGGCATCATAACAAAAGGAGCCATTATATCAACAGAGCTTGGATTAGCAAAGGTGACATCGCGCCCAGGCCAGGATGGCGTTGTAAACGCTATACTTGTTGAAAGCAGTTAAAGGGTGTATTTGTGTCTAAACACCATTTTAAAGTATTATGGCCTATTTACTTTGATAAAAACAGGCCTCGGTCTTCCGGAAGACGGGTTCCTAAACATTTAGCTATAGACCATCCCTCGTTAGACATTATTGTTAAAGCGCTGAACCAGCTTGGAATTGAATATATAGTAGAGGAAAGTAAAAAACATCCTAGCACCTGGTTTGATAGTGGTGGACGGGTTCTTGTTAAATATGATGGTAGCAAAACTGAACTTTTAAAAAAAGTGGCTGAGGCCATGAATAAACTTCCTCGTAGACGCGGTCTTAGGAGAAGGTAGCTATTTCTAAAACTAATTTATGATTCCCAGCTTTGTTTTTTCGCTGTATTTTTGGAATTTTAACTTGCAGTATTTTATAGCTAGACATTTTAATCATAAGAAAAGATATCAATATTAGAAAAATACTTTTCAAAGTTAAAATATTTATTATAGTAATTAGTGTAGATAATATTATAACCTTACCTATTTTACCTTCTTTTATAATTCTATTTAAGATAATAATTATATATGACAATATTATCTCCAACGCAGTTAAACTCACGCTATAAACTAACTCATAAAAAAGTGCTGTAGCCATTAAAATTACTAATATTATGAATAATTTATTATCATCTAATATAAATATTATAATATTAATCAGTAAGGCTCCCGTCATCACAGCTCCCACTGAAACTGTTAAAAAATTAATTGTAAAAACTAAGTCTCTAAAATTATAGTAATTATAATAGACATGTATTGTTAAATCCAAAAGAGGCGTCATCCCCATAGTTAGAAATGATTTTAACACAAGACCAACCAAATTCACATAATTAACGGAATGAAAGGATACTGCTATCAATGGGGTGATCGCCATGAAGTAAATTAGTGCCAATAACAGGATTCCCATCGCCTTACGCATAGTCCTTCGTATTTGTCCTGCAACATTACATATATAGTATTTGAATATGAGAGCACCTAGAAAAGGTAAAATTTAAATAATTAACTAAACAGATAACTAAATTATATCTTAGCTAAATACTCCATTAATTCTTCTCGGACAACGTGGCTAACTCTCTTACCGTCCATTTTACCTCTTACCAGCTTCATCACTTCACCCATTAACATACCATAGGCCCTTTCTTTAAGCTTCTTAACAACGTTTTCTTTCCCTAGAATTGTTTTCCTTATTAATTCTCTAAGTTCCTCCTCACTTATAGTTCGAAGCCCCAAGGCCTCTACAGCCTCACTGGCGTCCTTTTCAGGATGCTGGGCGAGCCAGCTAAGTATTTCAGGTATAGCTTCTTTAGCTATACGTTTTTCCTCAAGAAG
>CAYSTQ010000118.1:0-5960 GCA_964433855.1 uncultured Thermoproteales archaeon | reverse complement strand
AAACATTGGAAATCTACCATAATATAACGGCGCAGTAAAGCTCTCTTTCCATTAGGAAAATTCTGGTGCCGGGGCCGGGATTTGAACCCGGGTTAAACCGGATTATGAGTCCGGCGCCCTCGGCCACTCTAGTCCAGCCCTTCTCCCGGGTGGATGGCTAGGCGACCCCGGCGCATCATTTTCTATTAATACAGCTGACTAGATAAATTTTGCTTGCCTGTTAACCACGTTTTGACTCTTCGACCTTTTCCGACAATCCAGAAATCGCCATTCTTTCTTTTCTCAAGCTTCCATATAGGAACCTCTTCCTTAACCTTCTCAAGCGCCGCGCGCGCCGCATCAAAAGCCTCCTTCCTGCTCCTTCCCACGACCATTATATATATCGTCGTCTCTCCCGGCTTTAAGCAACCGACGCGGTGATATATACGGACATCATAAACCCCAAAATCTCGAACTATACTAGCCGCTATTTCCTTAAGCCTATCCGAGGCATAGGGTTCATAGGCTTCATAGTCAAGGCTATACACCCTGTTTTCATCGACAACCCCCTTTACAAATCCTATAAAAACCACCACGGCTCCAGCGCCAAGGCTCGCATAAGCCCTCCGCAACTTAGCCGTCAACGCGTCTAGAGACGGTGTATCGTCAACAACCCGGCCCTCCCAATATCCTTTAATAGGGGCTAAAACTATCTCCGTTCCCGCCTTCACCCTCCGGTTCAACCCAGCCTCGCGGCCGTCAACCAACACCCGTACTCCTTTAAGCCACTCTGCCTCTAGGCTAATGCCTAACAAGCTGAGCACATCCTTCACGGTCATGCTGCTGGTGGCCTCTACCCATTTCTCGTCGAACCCCAGTGACTCATCAAGAGGCGGAGCAGCCACTATATGGATCCTCAAATCGTCACCTCTTCATAGATCTGTAAGGTCGGCGTAAAGCCAGGTTGGCAGGTTGGCCCACAAGCTAAAACGTCTAAACAACCCTATAACCTTAATCCCGTCATCCCACTCTTTAAACATTCCTCAAACTAATTAAACCGTAAGGTCGCCAGTTAAGAATTTATCTGAGCTGTATCATTAAACCGGGGGCGGGCAGAGTTGAAAACGCCGGTAGTGATGGCTACACAACATCCGGATTCAGCGAGCCGATATGTCCCAGTCCAGAAAGAGGTAGATGAAGCCATAGAGGGCTTTACAGCCTGGCGGCGTGAAGGCCTCAACTTCGACGAGTATAAAGTGGACTATGAGGGGAAGATGACGCCTTACCACCAGCTAGCCCAGATAGTGACTAGACTGGTTGAGGAGGGTCTTGAGCCAGGCTATGATGTCTTCGTCACCCCGAGGCTTCCAAACGCTAGAGAAGAAACCGTTTTTAGACAGCTGATGGCTATAATGGCAGCCATAGAAGCTAACTATTACGTGCAGGACAGGCTCGACCACCCGGCCATAGTGGAGCTAATAAACCCTATGACCCGCGATGTGGACGATATACTGGCGGTGGAGAAAAGAATAAGATACTTAGCGGATCTAGCTGGCGAAAGCCTGAACGCTAAACATATCGCTGGCGAAATAGCCGTTATACCGTTGCTCGAACAGGTTAGGACGCTCGTCAACGCAGAAGCCATGCTTAAAGAATACATAAATCGAACAGGCAGACGGCGGATAAGGGTTTTCCTGGGCAAATCCGACCCGGCTCTAACCAGCGGCCTTATAGCCGCTACCCTTTCCGTGAAAATAGCCATAGATGCCACGAGGAGAATAGAGGAATCCCTAGAAGTCCGGATAGACCCTATAATCGGGATAGGAAGCTTGCCCTTCCGAGGCCATCTAACGCCGGACAACGTAGACAACGTGATTCAGGAGTACAGGGGATGCAGGACGGTTACCGTTCAGTCTGCTCTACGCTACGACTACCCGGTTGACCATGTTAAGCGGGTAATAGTCCGATTGAAAAACAGGCTTCCCAAAGAGGAGCCAGTCGAGATCCCGGACAGAGATCTGGGAATACTTAAGACAATAATCTCGAAATCTGAGGTAAAGTACCGGGAAGAGTTCAGCGCCATAGCGAAGATAATCCCTCAAATATCCCGTTTCATGCCTAGACAGCGGGACAGGCTTCTACTGAACGAGCCGTTAAAATACGGCCGTAGAGCCGGGGGCTACACTATGCCAAGGGTAATAACCTTCACGGCAGCGCTCTACAGCATAGGTCTGCCCCCAGAGTTTATAGGGTTAAAAGCGACATTAGAGTCCCTCAGTAAGGATGAGATGCAGAAGCTGATGGAGTACTATCCCAGTTTAATCGCAGACCTAGAAACAGCTGGGCGCTATCTGTCCCTCGAAACGGCCTCAGAGTTCCTTGATCTACAGGTTATTAAAACCGTTAAGGAGAACGTTGAGGCAGCCCATGGCCTAGGAGTCGAAATATCTCCAGACGAGAAGTATCACGACCTGCTTACGTTACTGTCGTCCTATCTGAGAATACTTCTTAAGAAATATGACGCCTCCCTGTTAAGGGACGCCAGGAAAATAATCTGTCAACTAGGTGTTCTAAGAGGCGGACTCGGGTAGCCTAATAGACAAATTTAGAAAATACAAGAATATAACAGTCTTAAACCAAAGGATTATCCTGTTACGAATAAGAAGGTACTCTTACAAATAAAGATGCGGGACAGCGGCAAAGAAGGGGTTGGTGATTTTCTCCTCGGTATAGTTTGCCGATAAATCAACGCTTATATCTACGGCTAATAGAAACTTGCCCAGGGGGATGAGTGGCATGTCCAGATACGCCGTTATAGTCATAGACATGCTTAACGACTTTGTCTATGGTAGTCTCAAATGCGACAGGGCTAAGCTGATAATCCCGAACCTGAAAAAATTATTGAGTGAAGCTAGGAAGCTGGGAATCCCGGTAATATACGCCAATGACGCTCACGTGCCTGAGGTCGACGCAGAGTTTAAGCTCTGGGGGCCACACGCTATAAAGGGGACTGAAGGTGCGCAGGTCATTGAGGACATAAAGCCTGAAAAAGGGGACTTCATAATTGAAAAAAGAAGATATAGTTCCTTCTACGAGACAGGTCTAGACCTCCTCCTGAGAGAGCTAGGTGTAGACACCGTTGTGCTCACAGGCCTGCACACGAACGTCTGCGTTAAACACACAGCATCCGATGCTTTCAACAGGGGCTATAGCATAATAGTCCTGAAAGACTGTGTCCAGACCTTCACTGACGAAGATCATGAATGGGGACTAAACTACATGGAGAAGATTTACGGAGCAAAAATAATGACATCGGATGAATTCCTAGAAAAAGCCTCAAAGAAGAAATGCGTATAGCTGGACTAAAACCGGGCGTAAACGCTTTCTCTTTTATTCGAATTATTTTAATTTAGCCATCTTTTCCCTGTATTCTGTTAATAGTCTCGCTAAATCAGCATATTTTAAAGATAGTATCTCCACAGCTAGTAGAGCTGCGTTTTTACCGCTATCAATGCCGACGCAGGCCACCGGGATCCCTGGAGGCATCTGGACTATAGAGAGAAGCGAGTCGAGGCCGCCCAGTTTAACAGCTCTAGGGACGCCTATAACAGGCCTTAGAGTTCTAGAGGCTATAAAGCCGGGAAGAGCTGCTGAAAGACCGGCTACGGCGATGAATACCTCTGCATCGGAGCTTTCAATGAATTTTTCAAGCGCCTCTGGATCGCGATGCGCTGATAGAACCCTATAGTCGACCTCTATACCGAAGCTTCTTAGAACTCCATGGATCACATCTCCGATTCCTTGGTCGCTTTTGCTTCCAATAATCAAGGCCACCTTGGGCATTATACATCACCATGTTGATAATTGAATATATATGTCCTAAAATTTAAACTTGTAGGTGGTTAAATTGAGCACAGAGAGCATGTATGCTAGGCTTGGAGTCGACGCGCGGAAAAAAGGCGTTGAACAGCTTGAAAAACTGATTAGAAATATAGCTCCTTATGTTTTCACATCAATAGTTAAAGATCCGGCTACGGGAGAGGGAGTAGTTCTCCATGTGGATGGAGCTGGCAGTAAGCCGATCATAGCGTATTTATATCATAAGGAAACTGGGGATACGGCGTGGTACCGGGGTTTAGCCCAGGATGTAGTAGCCATGAATCTAGACGACATAGTGACTGTAGGTGCCAGGCCAATAGCTTTTGCCGACTACATAGCTCTAAACCCCTTTAGAATCCCTAAATTCGAGTTGCTTAAAGACTTAAGCAAGGGCTTTGAAGAAGTGTTTAAGTCCTTATCGGAAATCTGCTCTGTTTACTGTCCAGTTTTCACCGGGGGCGAAACCGCAGATCTGCCGGATCAGGTGCGGACACTCGATATAGTAGGCGTAATGTACGGGAAGATTAAGCAGGATGAAGATCTAAAAAGGGGTATCGCGTCTCCGGGAACCCTGATACTGGGATTCGGAGCGGCGGCCGCGCGAAATACGAGAAGAGTGAGAACAGCGGAATAATGTGTAACGGTATCACGCTTGCCAGACACTGTCTCTTAAGCATAGAATACTTCAAGAAATATCCTGAGGTGTGCGAACCTAGTCTCAAACGAAAATATTTTGGCCGGTACAGGCTCGACGACGTCCCTGGGGATCTAAATATGACGGTAGGCGAAGCCCTTCTCTCCCCTACACGGATTTACACGTGCATAATAGCTGAGATGGTCGAGAAACTCCAGGGCCATGTAAAGGGCATGGTCCACAATACCGGAGGAGGATTAACTAAGTCCTTAAGGCTGGGCAGCGGCCTAATATATATATAAAGGATATTTTACCTCCGCCCGACGCCATATTCAACCTGGTTCAACAGGAAGGAAGGGTAGCATGGAGGGAAATGTAATGAGGTCTTTAACATGGGTATAGGTTTCGAGATAATGGTTGAGGAAGAAGTTGCCGAGGAGGCAATAAGTATAGCGGAGAAGTATGGAGTCGAAGCCTATATAATAGGCAGAGTTGAGAAGGGGGTGCCCGGGCAAAACAAGGTGATAATAAAAACGGATCAAGGAATTTTCGTTTACGGGAGAAAACAGGGAATCGCTTAAGCATAGGTCTTCGAAAAACCTACTTTTAAACTATAGTAATTTCTCAGATATGTATTGAACCATATTCCTAAATATAAGCCAGCCGTCACTATACTTCTTTCCACACTGCTCCGGTAGTTGCCATCCGTACAGTGCGCGTTCTGGATGAGGCATAAGGCCGAGAACATTGCCTTTAGGATTACATATGCCAGCCCCGTCAAAGAACGAGCCGTTCGGGTTAAATGGATAGAGTCCATCAGCTGGCCGTCCATCAGGCAGAGCATATCTGAAAACCACCTGTTTCCCAGAGACTAATTTAGACAGCATCTCCCTACCTGCCAGCACGAACCGCCCCTCCCCGTGCGCAACAGGCATCATCAGGATAGATCCTACCGGTAGGCTACGTGTAAATATGCATCGCCCTTGGCTTTCATGGCGCAGATAGACCCATCTGGCCTCGAAACGTGCTGAGGCATTTGGGGCTAATGCAGCCTGCACCTTGGCTTCCCCGTTCCAGCCTGGAAGAAGACCTAGCTCCACGAGCACCTGGAAACCGTTACATATGCCGAGTATGGGCCACCCCTCCTCAGCGTACTTTAGTAGTCTCTCGCCGATATGTGAACCCAGCTTCCTAGCCCAGATAACGCCAGCCCTAACCCTGTCACCGTAGGAGAACCCGCCTGGCAATACAAGACCATGATAATCGAAGATGTCGACCTTATGGCTAACAAGCCTATTCGTATGCACCACATCTACTCTCGCTCCAGCTTCCCTCAACGCCCTAGCAGTCTCAACGTCACAGTTAGTCCCCGGGGCACGCAACACAAGAATTTTTACCGTCATTTCACCCCATCTCTCCAAGCCTCTCTAAGCCCGTCAATCCTGAGGTTGACCACTACTGTGTCTCC
>CAYSTQ010000117.1:0-5972 GCA_964433855.1 uncultured Thermoproteales archaeon | reverse complement strand
GGGTTGCCTTTATCCGATGAGCGATTTCTTGAAAAACTAAAGGTTAAGAAAATAAGTTTAGGACCAATATCATATTTAACTAGCCAATGCATAACGATAGTTAATAACGAACTCGACCTCTTAGAATAAACTGTATCTATGTCTACTGTAGTATTCTTCTCTAGCTCTACTAGACAAGCCGCTCAGGTTCTCGTAGTATCCTAATATTTTACCATAATGTGTCTCAGCCATTGTTAAAAATGAACATTTGCTACAACTACTTCTTATATCACTTATCAAGGATCCACACCGTATACAAACGGTATAGTCTCTTGTTATTGTTACATGACGTATTCCTGAAGTCGCTATGTATTTTAATAACCTATAAAATCTATCCGGCTCAACAAAAGGATCCTTCAAATGAATATTAAGTAAGCCAGCACCTGGAAGCTTAGATTGAAACTTCGCCTCTAGACTCACACGCTTTTGTAATTCTATATCTATATTATATGGTAATACGCTTGTTAAATTGAAAGCCTTCGCCATCGCTGAAACTAATTTAGTTTTTCTATACTGATGCCCGCCTCTGGTCGCTAAATCAAGAGTTTCATAAACTTTTTGATCTAAGCTGCTAGTAGAAGTTATGACATTAATGCCAGGAGCTATGGAATCAGCAACTATACTTTTAAGCCTATTTATAAGTTTAAGTCCATTTTGTACATACTCCTTTTCATTAGCCGTAGAGAACCCTAAGGCGCCCAATAAGGGTCCAAGACCATTGAAAGATATGTTTAAGCGTGGATGATCACTCAGCTTCTTAATCCGTTGGGTATTCATTACATCGTTTATCGCTTCGCAAACATCATACATCTGTTCTATCAGCCTAGATTCCTTAAAACTAGTGATGAGACCTATATTAAAAAGATTAATAGAAAAAGACGTTATCAAAGGATACTTTGAACTTGTTAGTAGAACTCCTCCATAGACTATCTCATTCGTATCAGTCTTCACAAATGTGATTGGAAGGTAATTTTTCACAAGATTATATATTAAATTAAAAGATTTAATAAAACAGTTATTTGATTTATATCTTATAGATATAACAAAATTTGGCAAACCTTTTAACTTCTTGACCAAACTACATAAGTCAATTAAACATTTACTAACATAATCATTAAATAAATCCTCACAGTCGAGCATAAATGTAATGCTCTGTGTGACCCCTAGTTTTCTAATTATTCTATTTAACTGAATTATAGTGTTTAATAACCAGACATGATCAGATGAAACAGCTAAAACCTTTGACAAATTATCTACTGTCACATGGGCTACCTTACCTAACCCCGCTTCCAATAAAAGAATAATTATACGTGAAGACAATTCGGTACTAGGGTTTTCCTTAGCCAGCTCCTCTAGACTTACAAGGATTGCTTGAGGAGATACGATGAGCATCGATGGATTATTTAAATATATTATTCCATTCATGTATAATTTTAAATATTTTTGATTAAGAATTTTATCATATACAAAATTTTCTAAAACAGATACAGAAATATTACTTAGTGAATCAAAAGATCTATTTAAAGCATCCTCAATAGCGTTCCGAGACACTCCATATACTTTAAATGTTTCAGCAACAGAATCATAACCATATTCTTTAAGCTTTGCATAAAGAAACTGATCTAGGCAGTTTCTAACCAGCACATCTTGCTCTATTCTTTCATCTAATAAAACCAGAATATCACGCGCTACTATTCTAGACTTGCGCTTTGAAAAGCCTACACTAGATATCTCGTCACTAAGACTTTTCTCGTCAAGAGGCGCGGCAAAATTAGCTACAGGATCTACGAAAAACTTAGTATGAGCGCTCTTAGTTTTGAATTCTATCATATCAAGCGTTTTTACAATTTCTCTACCTAAAGGAGTTAAAGCGTATATGCCTCTGCCAGAATCCAGGTAAATAACCTTCGCTGAAACCAGTTTTTTCAAATGATACGTAAGATTACCGATTTTAAAACCCAGATCAGCTAGGCTTTCAATTATTTCGGAGTATGACTTACCGCCCCGTGAAAGCACCCGTATAACAGCTATTCTTTCAGCGTTCGCCAACGATTTTAACAGTTTTTCAAGACTATCTTCAGACGGCAATAAATCACCGGTAGTTGCATCATCTATTAGTTTAGACTACAAAACAAAAATAGGGCTCTTCAACTACTTATTTTTTCCTGACCAATTACCCAGTACGATGTGATTCCATGGTGACCCTTAAAGACGTTAGGGTTATAATGGTTGAACCACTTTACCCTATTAATATAGGCTACATGGCTAGATGCATGAAAAATTTTGGTCTCGAAAAGCTTTTCTTAGTTCGTCCAAGAACCCCTTTAACGGATGAAGCATACAGGTTTTCTGTCCATGCATCAGATATACTTGATAAAGCCGTTATAACCGAAGATCTCAACACTGCTATTAAAGATGTTAACTATGTTATAGGTACAACCGGCAAGGTATCAATATCTGATTATAACGTTGACAGAATACCGATAACCCCCGATATTCTATCAAGAAATCTAAAACGCTTCAACGGGAGTATCGGGATAGTTTTCGGAAGAGAGGACATAGGTCTTAAAAACGAAGAACTAGATAAATGTGACTGTATCGTAAATATACCAGCAAACCCCAAATATCCCATACTCAACATAACACATGCGGCCGTCATAATATTTTATGAGTTTTACAAGGTCTGTCGCCCGGCGAGAAGAGGACGTTTAAGAGCGCCCACAGATATCGAGAAAGACGTTCTTTACAAGTATTTCGATCTGGTTCTTGATAAAATAGAACTTCCCGAGTTTAAAAAGAGAATAGCTGGAAAAATCTTTAGACGCATGGTAGGCCGAGCTTTTCTGACCGGGCGTGAAGTCTACACACTTATAGGCGTTTTCAGAAAGCTTGAGGAAAAGTTATCGTCTATTTAGGGCTTTATACCTTAGCTTTACTCCGCAATCGGGACAAGAATTTATCTTTCCTTTAAACGTCCTGCCACACACAGGACAGTACTTAATCCACCTGACATGTTTCGAGATACCCCTTGTCCGTATAGGCTGATAATCTATTGACAGAGCTTCAGCGACGTTCATTACAGAGTAATCGTCTGTAAATATCTTAGCTTTAACACCTTGTTCCTTCAAATCCAATGCGACAGCTAGAAGCTCTAGATCAGCCACAGATAGCCTTCCATAATCATTTGTTTTTTCAGCAATCTTTCTGACTTTTTCAATAAATTCTTCTTTTGGAACAGCTATCTCTAGTCTGCCCTGACTGATAGCTACCTCAACCATTATGCGGCTTTTAGCATCCTTCACCTCGTTTAATACAGACCTAGATGTAACCGCTTTTTTACAGGAGAAGACGTAGTTACTTACGATTAAAGCGGTGGTATCCATTACACAAACAGTTTCGTTACGCATTATTGTAACCACCTAACTTTATACATTTCAACTCTTCATCCGCCTTAGATATATGATCATTAGAGCCCATTAAACCCTTTAAAATCTTTTAAATCGCCCATCTTTAAACTTATTCTATGCTGAAAACATATCATCACTGCAGGAAAAGACCTATATACCGCTGATCTAAATTGATTACCCAGTACAAAAATCCAGCTGGGGCATTAGATCTATAGTAATGTTAAAAAACCTCAGCTGGAACAAATTAAATAATAAACATGGTTTAAATTATTTTAAGCCGGAGGAATGGCAAAAGAGGGAGGAAACATGTCGACTCGACCCGAAGAAGCAGGGAATCTAAAAGTAGGCTCTTTCGTAGTTATAGACGGGGAACCCTGCAAAATAGTTGAAGTTGAGAAATCTAAAACGGGAAAACATGGCTCAGCTAAGGTTAGGATAGTAGCGATAGGCTTCTTTGATGGCGTAAAGCGAAGCATGGTTGCGCCGTCTAGTGCCAGAGTGGACGTGCCAATAGTTAACAAGAGCAGCGCTCAAATGATAGCTGATACCGGCTCCACGATACAATTGATGGATATGAGCACTTATGAAGTTTATGAAGTCCCGGTGCCAGAGGAGGAAGAATTAAAAGCAAAATTGACGCCAGGGGTTGAAGTAGAAGTTTGGGAAATAATGGGTAGGAAGAAGATAATGAGGGTTAGATAACTTATAGTTTAAGGCAGTGCTGTAAAAACATAATATTTCTGCCCACCCTTCAATTCTTCAATAATTCGCTCAACAACAAGCCTCTTAGGATCGATTTTAACTCTACCTTGTATATCCGCAAACGATGTAAAAGGTCTTTTTTTACGTTCTTCCAAAATCTTCCATAAGGTCTTTTTACCTATGCCCCTGAGAAGCTCTAGACTATGCATGCGAGTAGTAATTGGCTCAGACTTATTGAAAAACTCTACAAACTCACGTTCACGCATAACAACTATTTTCTCTACTACTGATTCTAGCTCGTCCTTCGCCGCCGCCGTAAGCTCATCATACCTAATTCTTCTAACAACCTTCCGGATTTTTCCACTCATACCCTTTCCGACAAATACTTTCTCGCCTACATTCAACGGAATTCCACGATAAGGCTCCAATTCCAGCAACATGAAATACATTTCCCCCACTGCTTGAGCCACAGGACCTCTTTTAACACTGCCTCTTCCAGCTACGGGATAGGGATAACCATAAGGCAAGTAATCCAGTACATAAGCGTACTCTTCAAAATATTTTCTGTGAGAGACCCTACGATAGGACATCATCAAACACCGCCTCTAAGCCATCATATCTTAAGCTGTTAAGAAAATTCTTTTTAAATTATTTAAATTGTTATCTTTTTCAACCTATTTATTCCTCACGATGCTTTAATACGAGTTCTAATATTTCTTGAATGGTTTCACTTTCCAGATTTTTCTCTTCCTTCCCGAGAACCGTCCTTAGCTCCTCAATAGTCTCAGGCATCACGTTAACTACCTGTATAGCTACATCCTCCGTTAAACCGTATTCACTGCATAGCTTTTCAACAAGTTTTCTAGCCTGTTCAGCCTCTACCTTAGCGAACTTAGTCACGTAATCCAGCGTCGTCTGCTCTATTGCGGATAGCTCCTCATCTTTACTTTTCTCTTCAAGTATCTTCTTAACTTCAGCTAGCGTGATGTTTTTTTCATCCAGCTTCTTACTCATACATCAAACGCCTCTGATTTAATGAGTCCGGCTTTTAAATTAAGGTTACCACGACATTCCTTTCTGAGAAGCTATCCCTAAAGGAGAAATTTATAAGTTTGCTTTATTTATCGTCAGTGGGGTTTAACATGAGGCATTCACATGGCTACCGTAACCGAACCAGGAAGCTACTACATAAACATCCACGGGAAAGAGGAAGAGGAGGCATAGGAAGGCTTCTTTACAGATATGAGATAGGCGACAAAGTCCATATAGACATATCAACTGAAAACATCGAGACAGCTCCACATAGAAGATACCAAGGAAGAGTAGGAACCATAATAGAGAAGCGGGGAAGAGCCTATGTTATAGAGGTTCCCCTTGGAGGAAAAGTCAAGAAAGTAATAACAACTGCCCATCACATCAAACCCTTTAAAAACCTTTAACAGGCTACTGCTCTTCAATAGCTAATACGTCTAACTCAACACATTTAACGTCGACTCCCAGCACTTCCGCCACACTAGGCCTCGTCCTACCCTGATCCCCATTAATAAGTTCCTTCACATATAATCCTCCTTGGCAACGTATTATTAGAACAGCTTCACCAGCGTCCTTTTTCTCTATATTTAAGGAATAAACCTTCTTTCTCCTAACCTTATCAACCCTTCTATGCAGTACCCGGAGCGGCGTTCGCTGCTCCACCACTGTATTCGAGAAAACTTTTTCAAGCTTTTCGAGCTCACCCTCCTTTACAGGCCGGCTGAATTTTACAACTGCACGATAGACTTTAATGCTGTACTCCGCCATCTTCTTCAATTCTCTAACCTTTCT
>CAYSTQ010000116.1:0-6127 GCA_964433855.1 uncultured Thermoproteales archaeon | reverse complement strand
GGCGATCTCGAAGCCTCCAGGTGCCCTTTCATCCCTTCTAATGGTTCCCTCAACCAGTATCGAGGCCTCTATCCCAAGCCCTCTGTAGTCCTCTATGACTCCTTTATCGGCCACGACCTGTATAATGCCTGTTGAGTCTCTAAGCACTATAAAGACTTTATCTTTAATCCTTCTTAAACGGTAGACCCAGCCTCTAAGCTTAACTGGAACTCCGGCCAGCCCTTTCCCTAACACGTCCTCCACGTGCAGGTATTCAATAGCACATCCCCCCGCTACAGAAGGCTTAGAGCACCCACCTAAATAACGGTTTTCATCGCTTAGTTGAGTCCTTAACTATAAGCTGAGCCTCAACTACAAAAATTTTGTCGAAAAAAGTCCTAGTGACAGGCGTCCTAGCATATGTAAACCCGAGGTCAACCAGTCTCTCTCTGATCCTTTCAAACGGTGTGAGGGATGAAACCGTGAAGAACAGGAAGCTGTGTCGCCGCAGGGCTGTATAGGCCGATTCCACAAGCCTTAAAAGCTCCCTAGCTCCAACGCCCGCGAAGATGGTTTTCTCTCTTTCATCAGAGGGTTCCAAGGGGAGATACGGGGGGTTAGAAACAACTACGTCGAATGACTCTCTCCTGAATGCCGAAAGCCAGTCGCATGCTACAAGATCCACGTAACCGTAAACCAGATTGGCCTTAGAGTTCTCAACGGCGTCCTTCAACGAGGAAATGTCTATGTCGCAGCCGACAAGCCAGTTACTGGCTCTCATAACGCCTAAAGCTACGAGTACAGCGCCGCACCCTGTGCCAGCGTCAGCTATCCTCTTCCTGTATATCTCGTTTTTACGCCTAGATAAAAGCTCTATAAGAGCGGCTGTCGAGAAGCCCCATTTAGGGTTAAAGACACCCCGTGAAACCAGTATCTTCATGCCTTTAAACTTAGTTCTTACCCGTCTTCCCGCTATAAGCCGCCTCGCCAGGAGACAGGCTAAACGAAGCTTAACCGAGAAGAGCCTCTCCATTAAACCACCAACTTATATGTCTCCATGTCGACTTTATAAGGTCAGATGGTTAACTGGGTGTGCAGGTTTGAGGGGTAGACCTATATTAATGCTGGCGGTGTTACTGACCGCAGTGTCGCTGGCATCGCCGCGGGCCACGGTCATAGGCAAGGATAAGCCAGCCGTATTCCTAGCCGGGGACAGGATTCACTTCCTGTTAGCCGTGCCAGCTGCCGTGAAGCTGGGCGCGCCCCTCCTCATAGAATCCCACCCAGCTGAAGAAGCGTTTCTGAAATACTTTAGTGGCCAGCAGGTGGAGGTGTACGGGGATTATCTGAATGCTTCACTGGCGCTGGCCAGCCGTTTCTTCTCCGGGATAGGTAAGGCCGTACTGGCGCCCTCCAGCAATATAACAGCACTCACTCTAGGGAGCATCTATGCCGCAGTCGAGGGCGCTCCCCTTATAGCAGTAGAGACTCTGGACAAGAATCTGAAGGCTAGGCTGGAGTCTCTAGGTTTCAAGAAACTTTTCGCTGTAGGCGTCCCGACTAGTGACGGGGTTCTAGCCAAGGGGGTCAAGAGCTCGGATATAATAGGATACGTTAATAAGATGGCTCAACGTCCCTATCTGCTCGCGATAGGCTTTAAAAACGATGGGATGCTGCCTATATTGGCCGCCTACGTAGGCGCTAAAAAATGCAGGGTGCTCCTGCTCGATAACGTACGCGTTGACAACCGCCTCACAGGTTTCCTCAGGGAGATGAAGCCTAGTAAAATAGCGCTGGTAGCCGCCTTTGAAACCCTTAAAGAGGGAGGTGAGAAGGGCCTTGTTGCCGCTTTTAAGAAGGCGGTTATGAAGGCTTCAGGTAAGCGTTATCTTACGGCCTCGATAGGCGTGCTTTCAGCGGTGGACCTGGCTTCGGCGACCGCTTTCCTAGCGAGAAACCTGTTCTATGACCGTCTTAGGGGGGAATGGCAAGGCAGGCTTATTGCAATATACATGGATAACGCTGAGGCTCTCGGCGAGAAGATAACGAGGATAGGCGCTCTCGCCTCTCTTGAACGTGAAAAACTGGTTCTAAAAGAGGGTGGAAAGGGAAGTTATGATGAAGTGTCCAGCATCCTTGAGAGGGGAGGTGTGCTAACATACATAAATCTGCATGGAAACCCGTTGGGAATGGCTCCGGCTCAGCAGGGCGCCTTTCTCCTAACAGGGATCGGAGGACCTAGACCTGTACCGTATATTCCCCCCTCGATAATCATAACCTTCTCCTGTAAAACGATGGATTTCACTGAGAGCTACATGGAGAGAGCAGAGGACAGCATTGCCCTCTCTTTCATATCTAGAGGGGCTGTAGCGTACATCGGTGCCACCGAGCTAGAGTATACGGTCGGAATCGAAGGTGGCACGGCTTACGCCGAGCTCATAACAACAATGGTGCTTTCAGGCGAGGAACTAGGCGAAATAGCCCGTGTGGTTGATAACTTAAGAATGGGTTTTTCAGAAGGCGAGGACAGATATAGAAAGGCCTACACCGTGCTCCTAGGAGATCCGGAACTTAGCCTGAAAAGAGCTATCTCTATGAACGGGTTCAGAGTAGTTGAGGAAAGTGACAGATCGTTCCGGATCGAGATGCTTAAGGTGATGCCAGTAGTCTACGGTAAAATAACGGTTAACCACCCGGTGTCGTCGGTGGACTCTATAGAGGTAACTGGGATAAACATCGCGGGCGCTGCCTTTATCGAGGAATCGGGCCAAGGTAAGTCCACTGTGTTCTTCTACGCTACAAAGGAGCTTACAAAGGACGTAGGCGACCTTAAACCGGGGAACCACTTCAGGGTCAGGCTGAAGCTTAAAACCCCGTACCAGCTTATATATGCTGTAACAGGGTTACTAGCTATTATAATCGCTTTAATAGTGGTGTTTAAACGGATGAAAAAGGCTAGGAGGAGCGTTAATCCGGGACAACCAGGTATTTGCCACGTAGCTTGCCCGGCTCCTTAACTACCTTAATCCCTTGATAATCGTTCAGATAAAGGCTCAGCTTAACGTCGCTAGGACTGCCTCTCCCCTTTGAAACCTCGTTTTTTATCTCCTTAATAAGCTTCTCAACAGCCTCCTTAAGTGGAGCACCTCTCTCGAAAAGCAGTTGGGGGTTCTCCCAGTAGATGCTCGATATTCTGTGTGCAACATACCACTTCACCACGTATGAAGCCTGCACTAACCCTAGTGCAGCCGTCACAAGTATTATTCTAGCCCAGTACTCTATTTGTGCCGAGAAGAAAAGCTCAAAAGTGATTACAATAAGGCCGACAAGCGATACTATTGAGGCAGCCCGGTCCATCTTGACGAGCCTGCCGTAAGACGGATGGTTAACAGCTATTTTAGACAGGTTTTCCACGGTTTTCCTAAGCCTTTTAGGCTTGACCGGTAGCCCTGCTGGAGGCTTGCTTTTAAGCAAACGGATAAAGTCCTCGGTTCGCCCAAGCCTGCAAGCGTCCAACGCCTCAGCCATTTTCACCATATACTTTATCTTCGATTTCTTATCCTCCCTAGCCAAGCTCCATCACCTCCCCGCTATCCTGCTTGCCTAAACGGTTGCTAAGCCTTCTTAAACCCATGTATGTCATGCCTAGCGAGGACGCCAGTGCCAAAATCAGATCTAGAAACGGGTATACTATCCGCTCAATCTTTTTATCCTTCAAGAAACAGCGGAAGTGGTGGATTATCAAGCCCATGGTTAAGACGATTAAACCGTAGGGAGGCATGCTTAGGATTACCTGGGCAGCTCCGGAGAATGCTAACAGTGTTAGTAAACCTATGGTGGAAGCGGAGATATACTTGGAGAAAAAGCTTTCAGGGTGTTTACATATGAAGATGGCCGCCCCCTCTCCATACTGGAAAAACCTTCTAAGTATCTTAGTGGGATTAGTCCTGTTAAAATGATATATGACCGGCTTGGGAGAGCAGAGTATTCTCCACCCGTTCCTAAGTATCTTATAGGCTAAATCCATGTCGTCGCTTCCGTAATGCCTGTAGTCGGGATCAAACATTCCCACGCTTGTCAGCACGTCTCTCCTAACAGCAAAGTTGCATGTGGCCACTATAACCCCAGGAGGAAAATCACGGCTTATAACAATTCTCTTCCTGAACTTTGGAGTGGGGGTTAGAAGTGAACCGTCTAGATATCTTGACCAGAAGCTCTCAGGGTTGGCTGCCAGGGTTGTTCCGGCAACGGCCGCATATTCCCCCGAGGATAGCTCTCTATGAATCCATAGAAGCCAGTCCGGATGCGCCACACAGTCTGAGTCTGTAAAAGCTATAATGTCGCCTGAGGAAGCCTTGACACCGAGGTTTCTGGCGTAGTTGGCTCCTTTCCCTCCGCCGGTGAAATAAAGCTTAGCCCCATATTCTCTAGCTATATCGGGGCTTCTATCACTTGACCCGTCATCCACAACTATTATCTCGTACGGCTTCAAGCTCTGGGCTACGAGTGAGGCCATTAGTCTCGGAAGAGTACGTTCACCGTTCCTTACCGGCACTACGACGCTTATCTGCATTAGGCATCCTCTGCCAAGGGTACTAGCGGCGAAATACAAAAACCTTATCGTTGCACGTGAAACACCGAGGTTCTCTTCTGGCCGATGTTTATGGCTGGGAGGTTTTATGAGGAGTATTGGTGACGATTGTTTTTATTTTTGCTATATATTATGATATATGAAAAATACTTTGTAAAATTGAAATATACTTTTTCCCGTTGCATCGACATGAAACAGGAAAAACATGCAACATGCAGCAAACGCTTAACTGCTTTAAAAACGGTCTCCTAGAGGGGGTCCGTATGGGCACTAAGAGCGTTGCCGCCCTAGCTGTCCTGGGGACTCTTACTGTGGTGACAAGGTCGACGTTGATGCTGGCTACCACTGCAGGCTTTGCGGGCTACCTGATAGCCAAGAGAATAAAGAGCGAGAATAGTAAAGATGGTGGCAAGGAAAGGAGTCATGTCAAAGACAGGACAGATAAACTTCTAGATCATGTGAAGTGCGACAGGTATGATGTATTGACCCATGTGAAGGATGCTAGGAGATACGTTCTAGGGGACTCGCCTTTCCTGATAATGATCTCAGGTTTTAAGGTAAGGGCTCTCGCAGCCCTTAAAGTGATCAACCCGCCATCGAGCCTTACAAGCGAGGTGGAGGCGGCTGTAAAGCCGTTCAGAGGCGAGGTATCAGCCACCATAGTGCTGCCTTTAGACGCCATTAATATAGCATATATAATATTCGCTACAGAAAAACACGTCCTTCACGTAACCGAGAAAACCATAAAGCGATTAACAGAAAAGTTGGCGGCGGCGCTCCCGGCGATATTTCCTGGCCAAGATCGCATGGAAGTATTGATTATCCGCGGAGAGGAGCTGGCTAAAATACTCGACGAGGGTTTCGCGTCATGACGCTGCTAAACCAGATAACCTCTCGGGCTCTAACAGGAAAAATAGGGATAACCCCTGGCTCCCTATTGTCAGAGTCTCCCCGCATAGCTATAGTTGGGAGCCGAGCCGAAGAAGTAGAGATAGAGCTGGTAAGGACTGTTATGGAAAGCTACGGTAAATGTATTGTTATAGATCCAGTAGGGCTAAGGCGGCGATACGCCTCGATGCCTGAGGCTAGATGGGCGATACTCGGCTGGAACGCAGGGCTCCCCATGGCTCAGTGGCTTAGCCCTGTCTGGAACGACCCGTATTTTCTACCGCCCTTCATTGCGCGGTTCACGGCGGAATCCCTAGGCCTGAACCGGCTTGAGGAAAGACTGTTGCTGCAAGCTCTGATAAAAATGGTCTCGTGTGGAGAGCTTTCTATTGAAAAGCTACGCCGTGAAGTTGAAGCCCTAGTCTCAGCTCTTCCCGGGGGAGACAGGGCTAGATGCCAGCTACTGCTTGAAAGCATAGATACTATGTGCGTCGGCAGGCTTGGAGCTGCTCTAATGACCGGGCAACCGCCACCGTCTGATGGATTAACCCTGCTGGATCTCAGGGCTTTACCGCCGCCGTATAAATACCTGGTGTACACAATAGCCGCCGTATGGGCGGTGCTCGAGAACGCCTGCCTGGTGATGGTTAATCCATTCCCAACCAGCCC
>CAYSTQ010000115.1:0-6131 GCA_964433855.1 uncultured Thermoproteales archaeon | reverse complement strand
TCTCTTCTATGTTTCGTCAGGAACAATAGCGGATCCATGTAAACCACGATTTGGTTTTAGGCGCTAAAAATTAAGTCTTTTAACATGGGGGGCGTTCCCCTGTAGCCAGAATATAAGTCTCAGTTTTTTCGAGAATCTTCATCTATCCGATTTGGTACCCTTCATCATCCAGGGGAGTTATCATTGCTAGCCCCTTTAAAGCTTTTTGAGTATAGTCGCGGCGTTTCTCCAGGCTATAGCCTCCACTTCAACTCGGGTGAGCCCTGAGTATTCAAGCTTAAGCATCGTTGAATGAGGGTATAGGAGCGGGTATCCGGTCCCGGCCAGGATCCGGCCGACGCCCAAAAGCTTTACCAGTAGCCTTAAACCATCCAGCGGCTGGAAATGAGATATCTCAACATATACGTTGTTCTGGCCCACTAGGTTCTGGGCTATGGCGAGAGTTTCCGCGTAGTTCAACCCCGAGACAACGATGGGTGTGTAACGGTATTCTCTAGCTAGAGATGAGACGTCTCCGAGTCGTTTATAGGCTGCCGAGTCCCACCCCAGCCTTACCTGGATCAGAACAGGTATGTCTGCTTCTTCAGCCAGCCCAACAGCCTTCCTAGCCCAATTTGAGTCAAGTAGGTATCCGTGGACAGCCGGGCAAAGCCTTAAAGCCCCAAACATCTGAAGCCTCTCCGGGCTTGTCCCAGAAATAGCTACAGCGGCTGGTATTAGCCAGTCCTCCTTCTCGGCAAGCTTCAGCACCTGGGCGTTAAGCTTAGCGACTCGCTCGGCTGAAACCTTCTTAAGACAGGGTTCAAGCGGCGACACCAGGGCTTTCTCAACTCCTAGCTGGCGGAGCGCCGCTAGGTCTCCGGGAGCCAAGGCGTTGACATCAATCATCCAAGCACCGCCTCCGCGTTCCTGTACAGTATCGCCTCCATCTCCTCTTCACCTATCTTCGCGCCCAAGACCTTGCCAAGCGAGACCGCTGGCTCAAGATACGGCATGTCGGAGCCGAACAATACCCTGTCAGCACCCACTCTTCTTACAGCCTCCCCAACCATGTCTATCTCAGTTACGGAGGAAGATATTTCAAGATAGACGTTACCTAAGTGGGCTGCCCTTTCAACCCCTTCCCTCCATCTGACGCCCCCCATGTGATACATTACTATGGTCAGTTCAGGGAAGAGGTCCGCCAGCCTCTCCACCTCTACACCGCCGTCATAGGAGTGTATCATTACCGGAAGCCTGAGTCGCGCGGCCTCCTCCAGTACCCTGACCGTGAAGGAATGCGTCATCCTTATCCTAAAGTACTCAGGATGGAGCTTCACCCCGCTAAACCCCTCTCTAGCTCTCTTACGGAGTTCCTCCAATGCTTCCTCGCCAAAATTCGGGTTGACAGCTACAAGCCCCCGGAACCTCTCCGGATGCTTCGACAGCAGGGCTGCAACCTCCCTGTTCCCATCCCTGAAATCCGTTGTAAGCGAGCTAATTGCTGAAACCCAAGCCATCCTTATCCCGTATCTATCCATAGCCCTGAGCAGAGCGGCTTCAGACCCGTCAAGCATGAAACGCTGATCCCGGCCCACATGTGCATGCACGTCCACTATCCGGCCCCGGCACCTCTCAAGCACCTCTCTCCAACCCATCATCCCACCTCGGCCAACGCCCTGACTGCCTTAACCGCCACGTCTATCGCCTCCTTAACGCCTGCCGATTCATCCACTATAGGCCTGCCCCCAGCTGTATCACCGACGACGGCCAGCACCGCCCCAGACCTTACACCGCGTATCGAGGCCAGTGTGAAAAGGGTGGAGCACTCCATCTCGGTTGCCAACACCCCGGCCCTGATCCAGGTTCTAAGCCTTTCCTCAGCCCACAGCCTGGCCGGTAGCCTCTCCGGGGTCTCGATGAAGAAGGCATCCTTACTATGCACCACGCCGGTATGATGCCTGTAGCCAAGCTGCCGCGCTGCCTCAGCCAGCGCCGCAACGACCTCGTAGCTGGCCACCGCCGGGTACTCGGCTGGCACATACGTCTTCGTGGTGCCGTCATCTCTCACGGCAGCTGCGGCGATCACTATGTCGCCCAGCCCGACATGGCTCTGCAAGCTACCTGAGGTCCCGACTCTTATCAGCGTCCCAGCTCCCATATCTATTAGGGCTTCAACGAGCATGGCTGTAGACGGGCCGCCTATGCCTGTTGACGCCACAGTGACGGCTACTCCGTCCAGCTCACCTGTCACCACGATAAACCCCCTGACCTCTGAAACAGTTCTGGCGTTCTCTAGCCTCCTGGCTATCCTGGGCACTCGTCCCGGGTCTCCGCAGAGCAAAACATACTCCCCTATCTCCCTGGGCTTACATCTCAGGATATGGGACGTTGCCTCACACCTCCTCTATGATCCACATCTTCCCTGTCGCTACAGGCTAATAGTCTTGCCGACAGGCTCCAGGCGTTAACCCCAGGCTTGGCCTTAACCCTTCTGGCGGCCGCTGCCTTGCGCGGAGGCAGCTTTAACCCTTCTCTGGCCGCCTCAGGTAGCCTCTCCAGTATCCCTCTAATCTTCAGTAACCTTGTGTTGTAGTCGCCCTTAATGAAAGCATCATCCTCGAGAATAACCCTGTGGAGAGGCAGGTTAGTGCTTACGCCCGAGATCCCAAACATGTCAATGGCTGCCCTCATCCTCTTGATGGCCTCAGCCCGGTTCCGCCCCCAGACTATGAGCTTGGCTACCAGCGGGTCATAGAACGGAGGTATCTCAAACCCCTCATATATCCCCGAGTCGACCCTGACGGCAAACCCTCCCGGGGGAAGATATCTCTCGACTACGCCGGGGGATGGCGCGAAATTATTGTATGGGTCCTCCGCGTTCACCCGGATCTCCATAGCATGCCCTCTTTTCTCAACCTCGTTCTGCGACAACCTTAAAGGCTCGCCAGCAGCTATCCACAGCTGCTCCTCTACGATATCCACCCCTGTAATCATCTCCGTCACAGGGTGCTCCACCTGTATCCTGGAGTTCACCTCTAGGAAGTAGAAGCTACCGGTGCCGGGGACGTATATGAACTCCACCGTACCCGCGTTAACGTAGCCTATGGCGGCCGCCGCCCTTAGAGCCAGCCGGTAAAGCCTCTCTCTATCCTCCTCATTCAGGGCTGGAGACGGGGTCTCCTCGACAAGCTTCTGGAAACGCCTCTGGACGGAACACTCCCTTTCGAACAGGTGGATCAGTCCGCCCTTGTCGTCGGCGAGGATCTGGACCTCCACATGTCTAGCCTCAGGGAAATATCTTTCAAGATAGATCTCGGCTCTGCCGAAGGCCGACCGCGCCAGCCTTATGGAGAGCTCAACGGTCTCGGCAAGCTCCTCCCTGTCGCCGCAGATCCTCATCCCTATACCTCCTCCTCCAAGCACCGGTTTAACCATGACCGGGTAGCCGATCTCCTCCGCCGCCTCTAGAACCTCCTCCTTTTCGCTGAGAGGCTTAAGCGGCCCAGGCACCACCGGCACGCCGGCCTCAGCCATTCTCTTCTTAGCCCCAAGCTTGTCTCCAGCCATCCTCTGGACAGCCGCTCCAGGCCCCACGAAAACTAGTCCTGCCTCCTCAACCTTCTCCACGAACTCCGGGTTCTGGGATAGGAAGCCGTAGCCTGGATGTATCGCCTCGGCGCCGCTTCTGACGGCCGCCTCAACTATGGCGTCCATGTCGAGATAGCTTTTCTCCGGCTCAGGCGGCCCAACCCTGTACGCTTCGTCGGCGAGGAGCACGTGCAGGGCTTCAGCGTCAGCGTCAGAGTAGACGGCGACTGTTTCCACACCTAGCCTCTTAGCCGTCTGAATTATCCTGACGGCTATCTCGCCCCGGTTCGCGACGAGTATTTTCCCGAAAGGCCTCTCAGACATACTTTTAGGCTTAGCCATAAACAATATAAGCGCTGTGGTGCCGGAGTTGAGGCTTGTAAGACTTAAGAGAACAGGGTCAACGATGGATGTCGCCCGTAGGCTGGCTACCGAGGGCACGCCCGAGTGGACTGTGGTTGTCGCGGAAGAGCAGACTGGTGGAAGGGGAAGGCTGTGGAGGCGCTGGGCCTCTCCGAGAGGCGGGCTCTGGCTCTCCATAGTGTTGAGGCCCAAGTTCCCCCCGTCCAAGATACCATTGGTAGGGCTAGCCGCATCCCTGGCGCTCGTGAAGGCCATACGTAAAAAACTGGGGGTGAGAACTGGGTTGAAATGGCCCAACGACGTGTTATTGAACGGGAGGAAGCTTGCTGGAATACTTTCTGAAGCATTCCAGGAGGACGGGAAATGGGTGGTTATACTTGGGATCGGCGTCAACACTAATGTGCGTCTAGCTGATCTGCCGGAGGAGGTTAGATGCAGGGCGGCGGCGCTCATAGATGTACTTGGGAGACCCGTGGACAACTGGGAGCTGCTTAGAGAGCTTATACGGGAGCTCAGAAAGGCCTATAGGCTGATACTTGAGGATCCCCGTATACTAGCTCAGGAATGGAACGCCAACTCCGTGATTACAGGGCTTCACGTAAAGGTCGCAACCTTAAGAGGGGAGGTGGAGGGGGTGGCTCTAGGGGTGGACGAGGCGGGAAGACTAATACTGCAAGTGAAAGACAGGGAGATCCGGATAAGCCAGGGTGAGGTCACCCTGCTTAGACCAGCTTAGCCCAGCAGTATAAGCCTGTCGCCCGACTTAACCGCGTCACCCTCGCCCACCAGCACCTCTTTAACCACTCCCTTAGAGCTGGATTTAATCTCGACCTGGGTCTTCATCGATTCAAGAATGACTACCACGTCTCCCTTTTCGACTTTGTCGCCCGGCTTAACCCTGATCTTCAGTATTCTGCCGCCCAAGGGGGCTTTAACCACGTTTTTCTCCATGGCGCCGGCGGCCTGCTGCGGCAGCGTCCGTCTCCTGACCACGCGGGCCCTAGAGATGAAGTTCAGAAGCCCCTCTATCTTGGACCTGGGGTCCTCTATCTCCACTTCTATCTCGTAAACCCTTCCCTCAATGGTTACCCTGAACTTCTTTTTCAAAGCCTCACCCCTGCGCTCTCCAGCCTAGCCGCCACACGCCAGGCCGACGGTGGACGACGGGTTGGAAGAGCCGGCCTGCTGTGGCTGCGCTCTGAAGCAAACATGTAGGCGGCTATTAGCGCCACCAGCTCCTCAAGCCTTCTCCCCATGGGCCTACACCGGCATGACACCGTGCTTCTTAGGGGCTCTAGGCCTGAGGTCGCGCTTCGAAAGAAGCATTTCAAGGCTTCTGCAGAGAAGAGGCCTTGTTTCATGGGGAACTATGACGGCGTCCACATAACCCCTTGAAGCCGCCACGTAGGGGTTAGCTATCTTCTCCCTGTACTTGCCAGCGAACCTCGCCAGGAGATCTTTCGGGTTCTCAGCCGCCGCCAGCTCCCGCTTATATATTATTTCGGCCGCCCCCTCAGGCCCCATGACCGCTATCTCCGCCGTGGGCCAGGCGAAGACCATGTCCGCCCCGAGGTGTCTGCTCGCCATGGCTATGTAGGCTCCCCCGTAGGCCTTCCTCAGTATGACGGTTAGCTTCGGCGCTGTGGCCTCCGAATAAGCATATATTATCTTCGCCCCATGTCTTATGACTCCTCCGTGCTCCTGCGCCGTCCCAGGCAGGAACCCGGGGACATCCATGAACGTGATAATAGGTATGTTGAAGGCGTCGCAGAACCTGACAAACCTGGATATTTTGTCGGAGGAGTTTATGTCTAGACAGCCAGCGTATACGCAGGGCTGGTTAGCGACGATCCCCACCGTGTGGCCTGCAAGCCTGCCAAAGCCTACAACGGCGTTGGGGGCATACTCCTCCTGGATCTCGAAGAAAGTGTCCCTGTCCAGAACTCTCTCGATAACGTCGCGGACATCGTATGTTTCAGTAGGTTCCGAGGGAACCATGTCGTCAAGCTCGGGGTCGGCTCTTTCAGGATCGTCGCCAGTGTCGACGTATGGCGGATCCTCCATGTTGTTAGAGGGGAGGTAGCTCAGCAGTCTCTTGACAGCCTCAATACATGACTTGTCGTCTTCTGCGACGAAATGGGCAACCCCGCTGACTGAGGCATGAACCTCGGCGCCCCCGAGCTCCTGATGGCTAACCT
>CAYSTQ010000114.1:0-6259 GCA_964433855.1 uncultured Thermoproteales archaeon | reverse complement strand
GTCCAGAGGCTTAATCATGGTGGGGGGAAGAGACATGTGGAGTCTTGCTGGAAGGGACAGGGTGTTGCTTAGGAGAAAGATCCTGTATGTTCACGAGAAGCCGGTGCTGTTCAGGGGGAACGTTATGGAAAACATAGCTTACCCGTTAAAGTTGAGAGGGTACGGCAGGGAGGCCCGCGCTGCGAGAACCGTTAAAGTGCTTAAACTGCTCGGGATAGAGGATATAGCTCACGAGAAGGTTCAGAACCTCTCCGCTGGTCAGGCCCAGCTGGTATCTATAGCGCGGGCCATGGCTGTGGAGCCGAAATACCTGCTTCTGGACGAGCCTACCTCAAACCTAGACTCGAGACATGAAGAGACGTTGCTCAGACTACTCCGTGACGCCGCTAGGAAAGATATGGTCATACTAGTAGCCTCGCATGAGAAGAAGGTTCTTGGGATAGCGGATCAGGCCCTTCTCTTGAGAAACGGGAGCATGGTGTTTTACGGGGATCCCGTTAAAGCTCAGCAGATGCTTCGCGGAATTTACGGGTGAGCCGAGATAGCTCGGCGATTCTTGGAGTATTATTGTTAAGAAGCAGGATTTTAGAATAGGATTTTTTCGCTCTCGCCGTGGAGAACGGGTGCGCGGTGTCTTCCTAATCTTTCAGCTCTACGGTTCGTCTGCCTGTGAAGCTAAGCCTACGCCTCCTGGCGGCCTTCGGAGTTATCATTCTACCTCTTGAGTCTTTAAAATACAGGGCGTCAAAGGGGCATTGGATGACGCAGGCGCCACATCGTATACACCTGTCACCCCTGGGGATCGACGCTACGTGTCGGGCTTCATCCATCTCATAACAGTTTTTCGGGCAGACCTCGACACATACGCCGCAGCCCCCACATTTTTCCCTGTCCAGCACCACCTCTAAATCCTCTAGCAGACTGCTTCTACAGGTCGGCGATATACCCGCTAAGTCAATGCTTAGAATAACGGCTAGCAGAAGTGAGTAAAACGCCCATTGAGACACAAACCCCCAGTTAAAGCTTCCAGCCAAGACGCTGAAGATTACGAGGCCGAGCATGAAGACGCTCCACGGAGCCAACATCGTTAGTCCCAGGCCGAGAAGCCGCCTCCCTTCACGGTTAAGCCATCTAGAATAGAGAGGAAACATGGTGAAGGAGAAAAATGAGAGGATCCACGTTAAGGCCGCTAGGGACAGGGCTAACGCTGGCTGGAACAGGAAAGCCGCAAGGCCTATGATTATGGATAAGGGGAATGCCCACATAAGGCGGATACCTTTCTCGTATCTGTTTGGTGTGGACTCGAGTATCTTCATGAGGATGTATGCGCTCATAACCGTTCCGGCCCTTTCGGAGGAGGCGCCCCTCGCTTTTATGTCTTAAATACCGTTTGCCTGGTTTAAAGCCTAGCTAGGCAGGCATTCAAGCCTGTGCTATACGCGTGGTACCGCTTACCACCGCGAAGAACATAAATGCTCGCTGGCCGGTATGTAGGGATTGATGTCGTCTCGAGCGGTTGGAAGGGGGAGATGCCCGAAGTGTGGGCGTGAGGGCTCGCTCGTAATTAAAGAGTTCTCAGGAAGGAAATACCTATACTTTAAACATGGGCATAGATGGTGTTATATCGGGCCCCTCGAGGAATACCTTCATCTTCTAGGCCCTTACCACGCCTTTACCACTAAGAAGCCTTTAAACATTAGAGAATGGCGGGGAAGCACAATGGAGACACGTCCATTCATGCTCCTGGCGGTAGCGACCGGCTTACTCATCCTAGCGTATTCGGCCACTGTTACAGGCGCCGCGGGCTGCGACCTGATTGCGCTTACGCTTACAGCAGTGTCCACGCTCATCTTCGCAGCTTCAGTAGCGGCCCACGAGGCTAAAGTAGGCAGCAGCGCCCATCACGTGCTTAAAAAGATGGCCGCCAAGGGAGTAACACCGTATATAGCTACGGCGGCCGCCATTCTTTTAGCGGCTATGGTAGCCACTCTACAGATAGCCAGTCCCGTATGGATAAAACTTCCTTCCGCTAGCCTGCCGGTTATCGGCGTGGTAGTGGACCCTGCTGGAGGAGAAGTGGAAAAGGTGATGTTCATGAAAGTACCCGTTAGGCTCCCACTGCCTTTGATTCTAGTCACATCCATGGTTCTGGCCTACCTTGCGAGACCTGTTCTAAGCGATAAGGCTCGGCTCGCCGCTGTGATACTCGCTTCGCCCACCATAGCCTACTGTCTACTACTTTTTACAGCGCTCTATATCCCGGGCAGCCTCTACTCTTATCCGCCACTGAAAATTCTCCAAATCGTAGCTGCCACGTACTCTAAGCCTGAGGCCTGGAGAGCAATAGCCGAATTCCTCTCCGTATCCCTCTTTACCACAGCCACGGTCACAGCAGCGTTCGCCTACATTTTTACGTTGTTCATAGAGCTTATGAAACACATGGTTATCGTTAGAAAGACTTAACAAGACGTTGGAGAAGCAGGGGCTACCGGGTAAGAGGATAAGCGAGAACCGGCCGGGAAAAACATTTGGTTTTTTACTAAAATTTAAAATTATTGAATCAGTTCGTATTTAGCTTGGGCGGCCCCTAGACCTGCCGTTTTTCACGAGGATATATTAGGGCGGCTGCAAGAAGTATATCTGATGTCTGAGGGGGCCGTAAGTAGCTATATGGGCGGCGGGCTTGCTAAGAGGTTGGTTGAGACACTCAAGGAAGTTGAGGATAGGGTTAGGGGACTCGGGAGAAAAATAAGGGGACGGGGCTTAACCCACGCTGGCTTCGTCGACGGTAGCTACGTGCTCGAGGAGAGACGTGGCGCCTGTCTCGTCTTATACTCGGCATCCTCCATCGAGGCCGTAAAAGAGACTTTAAGGCAACGGGCTAAGGGGAGCAGAAAGCCTGTCGCCCAGATACTGATCCCTAAGTCGTATAGCGAGTCACGGGCAGGATTGCTGATGTCCATGTTCGAGCTGTTAGCTAGCCTGGACCTGGTGTCGGCTGGCGCTGAAGCGGTGTTTATGGACGGTAGCTACGTCTCAGCTTTAATGGCCCCATTCGGCTTCGCCCTAGACGTTTACTCTAGAGCGTTAAAAGCGGCCATGGAGGGGCTGGATACGGGTGTAGCCGAGGAGCTAGGCTCGGAGGCCAGCTGCAAAGTAGCGGAGATCGCCGAGACAGGGGAGAGTCCAAGGAAGATGTTCATAAGGGCTTTAGAGGTTATCGGGAGGTATTCTGCCCGTCTCTACGAGACGCTTAGCTCCGCTGGAAGCCCAGAGCACAGATGGCGGAAGGAGACGCTGGATTTCAGCGTGGTGTTCTTCGAGGAGACGGCGTATCTGACGGTGTTGGCAGCGCTTCTGAGGAAGGCTGAAGAGCTCGGGGCAGCGGTGTTCTGGGTTGCTAAAGACAGCGAGAGCAGGTATCTCACCGAGCAGGAGGGAGTGCTTGGTTGGCTTAACGACGTTATGCTGCTGGATTACGCTTGGAGGGGTATGGGCGACATATATGTTAGGCTTCCCGGGGTGAGCTTCGGCATGCCGAGAGGCTGCGTGGCCTATAGGGGCGTTATAGAGGAGGTTTACAGGTATTGGAATGATTACACTGTTGTCTATTTTAAGTTCGGGGAGCAGGGGGTCGTTGCCCAGATGACGTATCCCGTTAAGCTATCGGAAGATATGTTGGATAAGGGGCTGGCGACCCTCCTAGGGCTTTCAGATAGGGTTCACGGCTACCCTAGACCGTTGAATTACGTCCATAACCTGGCCGTCTTAAACCCTGGCCTAGCGCGGCTGATGGCCGACGAGCTATACAGGAGAAGCGGGCGTGAGGCCCTAGTCAGGTTTATGCTGGCCCCTTCAGGTAGGCGTTTACTGGGGCTGAAATAGTATGGAAGTCGGCAGGATAGTCGCCGTCTATGGGAGAAACATAGCTAGGTTCGCGGTGCCAGAGGAGAGAATGGGGCTAGTCTCCAGGCCGGGCACCTACGTTAAGGTTGAGACGGACGGCATCTGGTTATACGCCATGGTGGTTAGCTTCAACCTGCTCGACGAGCTGTATAGGAGTAGTAGGATAGTTGAGGAGCTCGACGGCTATCTCGAGTTTAGGCCTTCGAGAAATGAGCTGGTGGCGACGCTTGTCGGCTACAGGATCGGCGACTCCCTAAGGAAGGGGGTGCCGGTGCTTCCCCGGCCGGGCCAGCGGGTTTACCTAGTCCCCGGAGAGGAGCTGGCTGGGCTAATGGGGAAGGGGAGCATTGAGCTGGGCACGCTGAGCTACGATGAAAACGTGAAGTTTAGGCTGAGCCTCGACATGCTGTGTTCACGCCACTTTGCCGTTCTGGCGATGACCGGCGCCGGGAAGTCTAACGCCGTAGCTGTGCTGCTGGCCTCGATACTCGACAAGTATCCTTATGCCAGGATAGTGCTGATAGATACTCACAGCGAGTACATCCCTTTGAAGAAAAGGTTTCCAGGCAGGGTTCACGTGATGTCCCCGGCTGGTAGAATAGGCCGTCTGGTCGAAGCCAGGTACGGCGTGCAGCCGGAGTGGCTGGAGATACCGCTCTGGGCGCTAAGCTTTGAAGAAGTGGGGAGCCTTCTAAGACTCGGGCCTCAGGCCACGAAACAGCTGATGTATCTAAGGAACGCTCTCCAGGAGGTGAGACGGAAGAGGTACCGGGCGGCGGCCACGGATGACCCCATATATTATAGCCCCGAGGAGCTCATCAAGGCGGTTAAGGCTATTCCGGCCAGGGACAGGTCGCTTGAGGATCTACAGCTTAAACTGGATAGCTTGATGGAGAACGCCGATCTACGGTATATAACGCGGCCTAGCGAGAGCGAGAAGATATACAAGGAGACTAGGAGTGAGGAGCCGCAGCGAAGCGTTAAAACGTATCTGGAAGTCTTCGGGAGAATATTGAGGCCGGGGCTTAACGTAGTCGCCTTAGGCGGGCTACCCAGCGAGGCCCAGGCGTCCACGGCCGCTACCATACTTAGGTCGGTCTGGCGGCTTGTCGGGGCTGGAGTGCTCGCCGGGGAGCCTATGCCCGTACTCGTGGTGGTGGAGGAGGCCCATGTCTACGCCCCTCATGGGAGATGGAGCCCGGCCAGGGACATATTGGAGAAGATAGCTAAGGAGGGGAGGAAGTTCGGCGTAGGGCTTGGCGTTGTGAGCCAAAGACCCAGGGAGCTCTCCCAGACCCTCCTGGCACAGTGCGGAACGCTGATAGCGCTCAGGACCGCGAACCCAGAGGATCAGCGCCACATACTGAGCAGTATGGAGGACGTGATGCGGGAGATGGTTGAGGGGCTCTCAGGGCTTGGGACAGGCGAGGCCCTAGTGTCAGGCCCAGCAGCTCCACTCCCAGCCATAGTCAGGGTCTATCATTTCCCGGGTAGGTTCGGCGTCGAGCTGGGGGGCAAGGACGTCAACTGGTCAGGTGACTGGTCTAGGGCGCCGAGACACATAGATTTGACGCCCTTCATAATAAGCGAGCTGGAGGAGCCGGCCGAGAAAAAGGAAGGAGCCCGGTCCACGCTAAAGGAATTCCTTTAAAAATCAAGGGACCACGCACCTGATTAACCAGATGTTCAAAACTTAAAACTGTGGCTAAAACCGGAAAGACGTTATTAGTTAGGACGCCGTGTTTTTAGGATGGTTAGCGGTTAAACCTATGGGCAGGTGGCTGAATGATACTTAATATTAACGATCTCGACATAAGGATTTGGAGAAAACTCGTGTCGCTGTATCATAGAGACCCTCTGCGCCACGTCTACGTTATATACGACTTGATTTATGAGCTTGACAAGACGGATATCTACCTGTGGCTAGAAGAAAACGTGGAGGGCTACATGCTTATCTGGAAGAGACGCGAGCCCTACAGTGCCCACCTGTTCGGCAGCGTGAAAAAGCTTCTAGACAACCTTCCACAATCTCCCCTCAGGATCCACATACCCGAGGGGCTTGAGGAGGAAGTTATGGATCGCTTAAGGGTGAAGGGAAGGGTGAGCATTGAAGGATATTACCTAGACATGGCCGTAACAGAGGAGCGTTTTAAGCCGTATAACCCAGACATGGCTGTAAGACTGACGGCAAAAGACGCTGAGGATTATTTAGAGCTGAAAGGGCTTCAAGGCGGGAAGATCACGTACGAGGAGGCTTGCAGGAGACTTAGTAAATGGAGATACTACGGGATTTTCTCCGGGAATATGCTGGATTCAACCGCCGGCGCGCTTGTGAGAATGCACGAGGTCTGGG
>CAYSTQ010000113.1:0-6271 GCA_964433855.1 uncultured Thermoproteales archaeon | reverse complement strand
ACTTCTACGTAACCACCGAACAAGTCCTGAGAGCCGCGAGAAGATACAGGGACAGGCTCATCCCCTTCTGCAACGTAGACCCCAGAAGAGGCAACCCCAGAACCTTCGACCCCTACCCCATAATGGAGAACTACGTCTCCCGCGGCTGCCAGGGCTTCGGCGAACTCCTCGCAGGCCTACCCCTCGACCACCCCCTAATGCAGAGAATATACAGGGCCGCAGGCCAGCTCGGAATACCCATAGTCCTACACATAGACAGGTACAGATGCATCGACCAGCCAGGCCTACCCCGGCTCGAACAAATGGCCAGGAAATACCCTAAAACAGTGTTCATAGGCCACGGACCCCACTGGTGGGCCGAAATATCCGCCGACGCCGGCGAAGAGGACAGGCAGGCCTACCCCAGCGGCCCAGTCAAACCCGGCGGCCGCGTCCACCAGCTCCTACAGAGCCTCCCCAACATCTACGCCGACATCTCAGCCAACTCAGGCTACAACGCCCTAGCCAGAGACCCCCAGCACGCGAAAAGGTTCCTCGAGCAAAACCAGGACAAGCTGCTCTTCGGCACAGACCTCCTCTGGGAACGCCAGGAAATAAGGATACTCGGCCTCCTCGAGAAACTCGAGATAAGCAGCAAAGCCCTCCACAAAATACTCCACAAAAACGCCGAAAAACTCCTAAACCTGTAAAACCGCAGCCCGGCGAACAGGCCGGAAACCTTTTTATAGAAACCCTTCAACCTTTTAACACAGGTGGCCCAATTGTCTCAAAACCGCATAAACGCCGAACTCTACGAATTCATAGTCAAAATAGTCGAAGACAAGACAAGAGACATACGCGTAGCAAGAGAAGAGTACGACAGGCTCGTCGCCGCCATTAAAGAACTAGCCACGGCGCAGAGACGCACAGAGGAAAGACTAAACCGGCTAGCCGAGGCCCAGCAGCGAACGGAGGAAAGGCTTGAGCAGCTAGCCAAACGAGTAGACCAGCTGGCGGAAGCCCAGCGGCGAACAGAGGAAAGACTAAAACAGCTAGCCGAACAGGTCAGCCAGCTCGCCGAGGCACAGCGGCGCACGGAGGAAAGGCTCGAACAACTGGCCGAACGAGTAGACCAGCTAGCCACGGCGCAGAGACGCACAGAGGAAAGACTAAACCGGCTAGCCGAGGCCCAGCAGCGAACGGAGGAAAGGCTTGAGCAGCTAGCCAAACGAGTAGACCAGCTGGCGGAAGCAGTCGGGAAACTAACCGCCGCCGTCCACAGCCTCAGAAACGAGATGGGGAGGCTCTCAGACACCATAGGCTTCGGCCTAGAGGACATAGGCCGCGTCGTCCTCCCAGGCTGGCTCCACCGGCACCTAGGGATAGAGGTAGAGGAGCTCAGAAGAGAGTTCCTGACGCTCGACGGAGAGGAGATAGAGGTAAACCTCTACGGGGAAGGCCTCAGAGACGGCCAGCCAGTCATAGTCGTAGGCGAGGCGAAATCCAGGATCCACGGCGAAGACGTCCAAAGATTCCACAGGCGGACAGTCCAGAAGCTGAGAAAAACACATGGCGACAAGATAGTAGCCCTACTCTTCGGATACCTAATACACCCCTCCGCAAGAGAGAAGGCCAGACAGCTCGGAATCCACGTCATAGCATCATACGAAAGATGAGAAAACAGCCCCGGCCAGAGACAGGCCCCGGCCTCAAAAACCGGCTTAAACCAGGCAAACCCCTATTTAGTCATATGGCGACACAGGGGTGGGCAAACTGGGCTACGTAACAATACCCGTAAAAATCCCCAAACAGCTAAAAAAGCTACTCGACAAATACGGCATCAAGCCCGGTCCAATAATCCGGAAAGCCCTCCAGGAAGAAGTAAAACGGAGAATCCTCCGGGAAATCGCCGAAACGGCCAGCCAGCTCAGCGACGCCGCCAGATCCATACCAGACGAGGAAACAGCCAGGCTCATAAGGGAAGACAGAGAAGCCAGATAACAACGAAACACCTCTCCAATATTAAGCCAAGCACAGCCAACCACTAAAAATATGACCCCTACCGCCAACACCGAAAAAAGGCCAGCCCTTCCCCAGGCTAAACACACGCTGAAAACAGTCCGCCGGCAACCACGGCGGGAGAAGCAGCCGCCGACCCCGCATCTAGCCGGTGTATAACTCGATCCCCAGCTCCCGGGCAGCCCCCCTAGCCCTATCATCCACATAGGGCGACACGAAGGCCAGCCTAGGCCTAACCCCTTCAACCCTCTCGTAAAGCCTGCCAATCCTCCAAAGCTCGAACACATCAGCCCTCGAAACACTAGACTTAACCTCAACAAGCACATGCCCTCCGTCACTAACCACCAGGTCCACCTCGACAATACTCGGACGGCCGAAAACAAACCCCTCCTCATCCCTGAAAACCCACCGCCTCACCCTACCCCCAAACAACCCCTCAACAAGCCCCTTCACGCCACTCCTAAAAGACTCCTCGGCCAGCGCCCCCCACCGGGCGCCAAGCCCCTCCACGAGAAAAGCAAGCCTATCCACCCTCCCCGACCAACCCAGCACTTGCTCCTGAAGAGCGCTCACCTGCTCCTGAAGACTGCGGATAGCCCTAGTGTTCTCCGCCATCTGGCCCTCCAGCGAACGGATAGCCCTCAACACTTCATCCAGCCCCAGAAGACCTGCCACAGCATAGCGAAACTCCTCATCCTCCCTCAAAAGCCTCAAAATCCTAGACTTCAACTCCACAAACATCCCATAGGAAAAACCGTCCAAGACAAATATAAACCTGCCGAAAACAGCCCGCTGGTAGACACACCCGGGGCTGCTAGCCTTTATTAGCCAAGCCGCCCCAACTATACCTGGGGGACCAGGCTTGAACACGGACAGCCTCCTGATAGCCGTGTACGACATAGGCAAGACAAACAAGAAGTTCATCCTCTACAACCAGGAGCTCCAGCCCCTCCACAAGGCCTCCACCAGGATAGACGAGAAAACCGTCAACGGCCTAATAACCGACGACACCCCCGCCATAACCGCCTGGATGAAGCAGGCCCTGGAGAACACACCCCACCGGGACAGGATAGCAGCAATAGCCGTAACCACCTTCGGCGCCACAGGAGTCCTACTCAACGGAAAAGACGAACCCGTAATACCCGTAGTCTCCTACAACAACGAGATACCCCCCGAGACAAGGAAAAGCTTCTACCGCGAACACGGCGCACCCGAAGAACTATACATGTGCACCGGCACACCCCCCTACGGCCAACTCCTAAACTTCGCAATACAGCTCCACTGGATAAGGGAAACCATGCCCGACAAATACCAAGCCACAAAAACAATACTCTTCCTACCCCAATACCTCTCATACATACTGACAGGCGCCAAGACAGTAGAGGTAACCTCAGCAGGCTGCCACACCTACCTCTACGACATACCCCTAAAAACCTGGAGCCACGTAGCCGAGAGGCTACAGGTCCCGGAGAAAACACCCCAGGGCTTCACAGAAGTCTGGAAACCCATAGGCAGAGCCAGATGGCTCAGCCACGCAGCCGTCACAACCGGAATACACGACTCAAACGCCAGCCTCCTACCCCTCCTGGTCACAGGCCCAGACAGAAACACCGTCCTCGCCTCCACAGGCACATGGTGCGTCTTCATGCACCCCGGCGCCCAGTTCAACCCCCGGAGAGAAGACGTCTACAGAGACGTCCTATACTACGTAGACGCCTACAGCAGACCCGTCAAATCCGCCAGGTTCAAAGGCGGACACGAGTTCGAACACTACGCCAACCTCATAAGCCGCATATTCAACGTCCCGACAACAAGCTTCCTAGACATGGACGCCCACCAGGAAACAGCCAGGAGAATACTAAGAGAGAAAAAACTGTTCATAACCCCAACCCTAACCCCCGGCTCAGGCCAGTTCCCCAGCTCCAAACCCAGGATAATCGGCCAACACCTCTTCACCCAAGACCTAAAAACAGCCTACCACGCCCTCAACATCTCCATAGCCGCCCAGACATACTACGCCCTAAAAGCCATGCTCGGCAAACCCGCAAACATAAGGCTCGTCGTAGCCGGAGGCTTCACCCGAAACCCCGTATACCTCAAAACACTCGCCACCATGCTCAGACCCCACAACTCCACCGTGGCAAAAACCGAGCACAGCGACCTCACAAGCCTAGGCACAGCCATAACCGCGCTAGCCGCCCTCCACGACACACCCCCACACAAGCTAGACACGGAACCCGTCAAAAAAGCCCTCCGCGAAACAGAGATCCCACCCCTCCCAGACATAGACGACGACACAGTAACCGAATACCTAGAGGCGTTCAAGGAACACTGCAGGAAAAACACAGGCCAACCCGCCTAAACCCCCCGGAAAACCCGGAGTCCAGCGCACCCGGCAAACATAAACAGCACCTACACACTTAAGCACATGTTGACCGAAACCCCAAAGCCGACATAAACAAGGGGCCAGCCGAGAAAAACAAGAGAAAAGCCCTAGCCACACACGGCTACAAGAAGGAAGCACCCGGAAAAGCCATGGAATCCCTAATAAGGAAACACGTCAACACCGGAAACGTCGACTGGAAACCCCTACGAGGCGCGATCAAAAGCCGGAAAACCAGCGTAGAACTCCAGCACGAAGGCCTGGTGAAGACGGATCGATCCTCATCGACACAAACATCTTCCTAGAACTCCTGCTCAACCAGGAAAAAGCGGACGAGCGTGAAGCACTCCTAAACAGGCTCGCCGCCGGCGAACTCCAAGGCATAGTCACACGCTTCACCATACATGCCGTAGAAGCCATCCTCAACAACCCTAAAACAATCCTCGCCTTCCTCAGAAACATCGAGAACTCCGCCGGGCTATGGATATACGAAACCACCAGCGAAGACGAGACCGCCGCAGCCATCCTCATGGAGAAAACCGGGCTAGACTACGGCGACACCCTGCAGTACTACGTCGCGAAAAAGACCGGCGCAGAAGCCATAGTCAGCTACGACAAACACTTCAACAACCTAGACATACCCCGCAGAGAACCCAGAGAATACCTCTAAAACCCAGCTACCCCAAGACCAGGAAGACAGCCGGCAGACACGTAAACACCAGGCCTGTCGCGCAGCCGTAATACTTATATTACATAATATGTAATACGAAAACTCGGTGAAAAACTTGGGCAGCGTCGTCGTCAGCTTCAGAATCGACGAAAAACTCAAGCACAAAATGGACCAGCTAAAACACATCAACTGGAGCGAAATCGTGAGAAAAGCCATCGCAGAAACCGTCGCGGAGGAAGAAGCCAGGAAAACCAGGAAAGACCTAAGGCGGATCAAGCTAGCCGCCCTCATGTGCCAGGAACTCACCCGCAGAATACAGGGCTGGAACTCCACGGAGGAGATCAGGCGATGGAGAGAAAAACGATAGTCGTCGACGCCTCAGTCGCCGCCAAATGGTTCGTAGAGGAAGAATACTCCAAGGAGGCGAGAACCCTCAGAGACGCCTACGCAGACGGGCTAGTAGACCTTGCAGCGCCCAGCCTCATGCCCTACGAAGTCATCAACGCCCTAAAATACTCCGGAGAGTTCGGGGAAGACGAGCTGAAAAAGATAGCCGAGATCCTGGAAAACCTACAGATAACCCTCCACCAGCTAACAGGCGAAACAGCCCGGAAAACCATAGAGACCTCCATGAGAAAAGGAATAACCATATACGACGCAGCCTACGTAGCACTAGCCCAACAGCTCGACACAATACTCTACACCGCCGACCCAAAACTAATCAAGAAAACAGAAGACCCAAAACACGTAAAACACATAGCGGAATACAAGCTGAAAAACCAAACACAAGCCTAGAGCACCACAACCCTAACCCCCTTACCCTCAGCATACCCCGCAACCTCGCCCCCCACCCAGACACCCGCCAAAACAGGCGTGCAACGCTTACCCAGCACCCCGCCAACCCTACCAGCCTTCACAGCCAGCCTATCCACATCATGATGATCAGGCTGAACCTTAACCTCCACCACGTAGACAGCCCTATCCGTCTCAACAAGCAAATCCACCTCAACACCACCCACCACAGCATTCCTCCTCCTAGAGACAACCCTCTCCCCCCGCCCAACAAGCTCCTCCCGAAGAACCTCCCACACCATACGGCCAAACAAAGCCTCCGACAACGCGCCAATATCCCTCCTACTAAGCTCAGCCAGCCTCCTAACCTCCACAAACCGCTCCTCAAGCTTAACAAACCTCTCCTCAAGCAGCTGCTGCCGTTCCTC